>JADGBP010000514.1 GCA_015231395.1 Desulfamplus sp.
CAAAGCCCTGTTTTTGAAAGTGCTGGTCCAAGTTCAGCATCGCTTTTGAGCAGTTCATAAAATCCCACTAGAATATCATATAGATCATCACCGTCTTTAAAGACGCCTTTAATGGCTTTCTCTCCGGCATATACAGCCTTTGGAGGTAGTCCGATATCCTTCATCTCAATGTTTTCTCCAGGAAGAAGAATTTCCCCTCCTGTTATAATAAGCACATCCTGACGTTTTGCAGCCTCTTCTTTAGAAAAAAGCATGGGACGGGTGATATCTGTAATTATACATCCAGGTTTTACCCTCATGATATCAATAGCTCTTTCAATGGATGAGCTTGCAGTGACAATTACATCCATATCTCCCATATTGGTATCAGCTCTTGTAGAGACATGTACAGTTGTATTGGGACTTTCCTGCTGGATAGTTTCCTGAATTGTGAGCAGTTTTGCCATGTTCTTGCTTACAAGATAAACTTCCTCAAAGGCTGTGGCAAGAAGTCTTGAACATATGGAACCTACAGCTCCAGTGGCTCCGATAACCATAGTTTTTGCTTTTAGGATTTTGTTGGATTTCATCGTGACAAGACCCATCTGACGTACTGCTTCAGCAGATGCCCAAAGTGCCGTGGATGCGGTATAACTATTGCCTGTTGTAACAGGCAGTGCTGCGTATTTGCCAATATCAACGCTTGTCCCCTCAAGTGTTTTTGGCAGTATGCTGATGCCCATCATCTGAGCACCAAGTGCTTTTGCTTTTTCGGCGGCTTGAAGGATTTTTTTTGTTGTAAATTCCGGGTTGTGGGACTGCATCTGATCTGGTGTCTCTCCAAGGCTTATAAGCCACCCTTCTGCCTCAACACCGGTGGAAGACTTGATGCCAGTTATTTTCGAGTAGATGAATGGCGGGGCAAAGGCCATTAATTTTTCCACAGGACCCATTGTTATTGGTGCAATGTCTGTAATCAGATCCAGTGGTTTAAATTTTTTAAGATCTTCCTGGGAGAGTGGGTGAACAAGATAGGCAAACCGGTTTATTCTCCTTTCCTCATTCTGTGGATATATTATTCTTGGCTCAAGGTTCTGCTCACTTATAATTTCAAGAAGATCATCTTTGAGACCCAAAGTTTTTGGTATATCAAGTGCCGAGACCATTAAAGCCTCCTGCACAGCAACTCCGACTACACGGTCAATTGTTTTAGGAGTGGTGTCAATAATCATGGAGACACCTTTTTCCTTCAAAATCTGGATTCTGTCCTCATAGGCAGTGGTGGTTATTACCACTTTATCGTTTAATTCTCCTTCATTGAAACAATTCACATATTCATGAAAATCATTGTAGGGAATGACAATAACCGTGGAATTTTTGACCGCACGTTTAAGAACAAATGAGTTGACAGTCTTGAGCTGCTTCTGCTCGGACATGATATTTTTTCCAGGAATCCAGCTTAACGGGCGGTGGATACGCTGTGCATAATTGTTAAGAGACTCTATGGAAGTCAAGATTTTGGGAATGCTGTTTTCAAAAAGAGGGTCTGCAAAATTAAGATTATTTGTATATTCAGCAATTACATTTGCAATTTTTTCACTTGCCATGCCGGAGCAGAATAGAACTCTGGCATTGGTGAAAAAATTATTCCCAAGCTGGAACTGAGCATGACGGATAGACCATTCATGGCTCACCCGCCGTAAAGTCTCTCCAGTTGTGACCGGAGTGGTAAGGGTGTTGGCGATTTTGATCAGTTTCTTGAGATCTTTGTTCATTATGGTTCTGGAACCCTGACCATAAAGATATTTGATGGCACTTAATGCGATTGCATCTGCCTTCTTATTCCACATCAACAGCAGGTCTTCAGCTTTTCTTAAATCTCCGTCAGTTCCAAAACGTTTGATTGTGAATTTTTGACCCAGAAATTCTGTCTCTATTTGATAGTTATCGCTTTCCGGGCCAAGACTTATATTGGTAATATGTTTCAAAGTTAAACTCCTCCTTATAATTAAAAGAAAATTAGGATAAAAATAGGGGTAAATTGGTTGAAACAGCACTCAAATACCCCTGCTTTTATCCATTTGAACCGCTTTCTCACATCATAATGTTATCTCTCAACATTACAATGTTTTTCATTACAATATC
>JADGBP010000515.1 GCA_015231395.1 Desulfamplus sp.
CTACAGTGTTCTTGCCAATTTAATTATCTGGAAAACTATAGCTCAAAACTCTCTATACTTGTTTTTACAAATGATTTTTTTGTTAGTAATCTGATGATGCCAAGAGCACCAAGAGTCTCATTGCGTAACGTCTGTTTAAATATTCAGGCTTTTTTAGTATCGGTCTTTTTTTGAGATACAGGTTCAATGCTCTCACAGGGTGACTCAGGTCCGAGCAATACACTGATCCAGTATGTCTCCTTATTGTTTTCACATGCAAACTTAAGGGTCATGGTAAGCGGTATGCACAGAACCATGCCAACCGGTCCAAGCAGGCTTCCCCAGAAAATCAGAGAGAGAAAGACAACCAGAGTGGAAAGTCCAAGCCTCCTCCCCATAAGCTTTGTTTCAATCAAATTGCCAAGTATGAAGTTAACAACAATAAATCCAGCAGTTGCCATTATGGCACGACCCGTACCTAATTGTATAAAAGCAAGAAATATAGGGGGAACGGCTGCGATTAATGATCCTACATTTGGAATATAATTAAGAAGAAAAGTCACAAAACCCCAGAGAATTGCAAAATCAACACCGAGAATTGACAGCCATATCCCTATCAGAATACCAGTGGTCAAACTGATTAGAGTTTTGATGACCATATAGCGTTCAATATCCTCTACAAACCTTGTGCAATGTGGAAATAACTGCATAGGATTGCCGAGAACAGCTCGAAGCTTAACAGGAAAACTGACTGTTTCTAAAAGGATGAAGGTTACGGTGAGGAAAATCAGAACAATGTTTGAAAGAGCCGAGCCGAATCCGGTCAGCAGGTTGGCGGTCAAACTCATCACAGTTCCCGGTTTAGTAAATCTGAGCAGAACATTACCCATACTCCCTCGGATGCCTTTTGTTGCCAGAAACGACTGAAATGCCGAAACCTGCTCTTGTATTCGAGTCTGATATACAGGCAACTCAGTGTAGAAATTGTTGATGGACGCACCTACGATTGCTCCGACAATCAGCAGTATGATTATCATACCGGCTACCACGAGCAGCACCGCGACAACAAAGGGAATATGTTTCCGCTCAAGCCAGAGCAACGGCGGTTTTCCAAGTATAGCAAGGAAGAGTGCGATAAGCAGGGAGACCAAGTCTGACTGTGCTTGATGAATACCCCCGATAATGATCACGAGTGCTGCTGCTATGACAAGCAAGCGGATTCCCTGCTGAGAAAAACTCTGTTCATTCATAGACACATACATGTTCGATCATTGTGATTCTTATTTTTTTTCCAAATGTTTCATGATTCAGAACATAAGCAGCTTCGCTGCAATTGTTGTGTGATTGAAATTCCTGAATAATTAAATATTTCATGGTTCGACATTACATGTTTCAGAATTAATTTTCTTCAATTGTATATAGCCGATAAAGACAATGATGACACCGGTTGAAGCAAGAATCACTCCGGTGACAAGTGCCGCAATAAGGAGAGGCATATAAGAGGTGAGTTTGATGAACAATGCGACACAAAAAAAGATGAATGCGGCAAAAATGATGACAAATCCTGTCGCGACTGTCAGGACTCCACTGCGAACATCTCTCGCCTTTTCGCGAATTCCCTGGATCACAAGCTCGATTTCGTCATGAACCATTGTGGATGAGTTACTGGCAAGCTGTCCCAGCAGTTCAGTAAAAGATTCACGTTCTGTTGCAGGGCATCTGTTTGTTACCTTGTTGTTCATTACTAAAAACCTCCTCTCTTCTTGTATCGTCACTTCCCTGTATCGTTACGTCCTTGTGTCGTAAAACTTAGCCGCGTAGTAACTTGTCTATGTCGTCTGTGCTTCATTGATCCAGTATCCAGTATCCAGTAACCTTCTTGCTTGTAATATTTATGAAGTTCTGCCTCATGATAGTAGTAGTCCCTTTGTTTTTTTTGATATTCGTTTTTGGGATTGGTTCTAATTTCGATTATATTCTGATTTTCTGATTTTTTTTTTAGGCTGTCTGAATCAGGACAATCAGGATTAAAAGAAGCACAGGATTAGAAAATTCTGCGTTATCCTTTTATCTTGGAAATCTTGATTCAGATGTCTGTTGCTCAGCACTTTATATACTCAATTTATATGCCATGAATCCA
>JADGBP010000516.1 GCA_015231395.1 Desulfamplus sp.
ATATAGATAAACTTGTGGATTAAGAATTTTATTCTTGTATTTCATAAATATTTATTACATCAGATTTTAAGCCAAGTTAATCCAGTTTAATCCGGTGGCAAAGGCAAAGAGGTCACACCCGTTCCCATCCCGAACACGGAAGTTAAGCTCTTTAGCGCCAATGGTACTGCATGGGAGTCTGTGTGGGAGAGTAGGACGCTGCCGGATTATCTTTTTATAAAAAAAGCCAGTTTGATGAACACAAAAAGTTCATTAAACTGGCTTTTTTGCGTTTGTTGGTTTTTTGTTTTGTGTGTAGATTTAAGAGCCTGTTGACTTCAGGCTCTTAAGTTAAGTCAAGTGAAGTGAAGTAGAGCTATGACGGTATTTTTGATGATTGAATATCGTAAAAATTATTAAATGAAACCATCATTTTTAGATGCCCTTATTTTTTAATTTGCCTGAATCGGAATGATTACAATATTAACTCTACGGTTCATTGCATCATCAGAAGATATGGGTTGTGATTCTCCATATCCAATCACTTCCATTCTTGAAGGATCTACGCCTCTCTGTACAAGGGCATTAGCAACAGATTGTGCTCTTCTCTGAGACAAAGCCTGATTATAGACATCAGAACCTTTGGAATCAGTATGCCCCTCAACTCTGATTCTGGTTTGGGGATAGTCTCTTAAAACACTTGACACCCTGTCCATCTCTGAGTAGGCTCCTGTTTTTAACACATCGGAATTATAATCAAAAAACAAGTTGGACTGGAAAGTAGCTGTAAGAACATTTTCTGTTCTTGTTACAGCTATATCTTCGGATTCTACAATAACATCTCTAAGAGCTGCCTCCTGTCTGTCCATGTATGCACCTATCTGATTGCCTGCAATGCCTCCAAGTGCGGCACCAATACCTGCACCGATCAGAGTGCCCTGAGTATTCCCTCCGATAACCTGCCCGAGTATTGCCCCGACACCTGCACCTACAAGAGCACCTTGACCGGTTTTGGTCTGTTGATTGGTGGTTCCCGCACAGGAGATTATAGACATGCAGAGCACAGCAATAAGTATTAGACGGTATTTTTTCATTTTTTACTCCTTAGTTGTTATAGATCTTGTTGTTATAGAACTTATTATAAAATGATACTCCTCTATCCATTCATGGAACTTTGCTACCATTCATGGAAACTTTACATCGATTTGAAGCAACAGTCTATTTATTAATGACAGTTGAGGGGTAATAAAACCGGAAAAACGACTTAAAACCGGATAAGTAGCCAAATTAAGATAACAGGAGAACTGTCTAAACTTAATGGTTGAGGTATTATTTTTCAAGAAATATATTTGTTTTAATATTTATTTTTGATATCACATCAGAATTAAAAATCAAGATTCTGAAGATCATAAACTTTTGGAAGACCATAAACTTTTGTAAATTGAAAAAAATATCCGGAGAAAAAAGTGAAAAATATTTTAGTGCTTGCAACAAGAAACAGGGGAAAGACAAGGGAAATCAGTGAGATGCTTAAAGGTTTTCCTGTTGAAATAAGAAATCTTGATGATTTCGGTCCCATTCCTGAAGTTGAGGAAGATGGAGATACTTTTGAGGAAAATGCCTATAAAAAAGCTGCGTTCGCGGCAAGAGTGCTTGGTTATCCGGCAATGGCAGATGATTCAGGTCTTGTGGTTGAATCTATGAATGGCAGACCAGGAGTAAGATCAGCACGCTATGCTGGTGAGAATGCCACAGATGAGATGAATGTAAATAAGTTGATGCAAGAATTGCAGGATATTGAACAGGCAAACGGTGCAAGATTGAATATTGAACAGGCAAAAGGTATGGAATGGAATACGAATAAGCATTATGAATATAGCGGGAAAAACCAGAAAGTAAGGGAGACAAGAAATCGCAATGCTGCTTTTGAGTGTGTGATTTCCATTGCCGTGCCAACCGGTGCGGCATTAACCTATCAGGGCAGATGTGATGGCGTTATTGCTGACCAGCCACGAGGTGAAGACGGGTTTGGATATGATCCCATCTTTTTTTATCCAGATTCTGGAAAAACATTTGCAGAAATGTCAATTCAGGAAAAGAGCATGGTCAGTCATAGAGGTAAAGCGATTCAGGAGGTTAT
>JADGBP010000517.1 GCA_015231395.1 Desulfamplus sp.
CAGAGGCACGTCAAAAAGATGAAAGTGAATTTGGTGCTGTTTTTAAAAAAACAGATACTGCTGTAGACCGGTTTTTCTCATGGCTCAAAAATATTATGGCATCTGATGAGGATAGTTCATCACCAGATGTAGTAGAAATAGTGAAAAATCGAACATTTCTTAAAAACCAATCAGTTCCTCAAAATCAGGTGCAAAGTAAATCAAAAATTTTTGTGAAATCTGAAGAACCTCTTATTCATCCAACACATGAAAGCATGAAATTTGATGATGTTTTAAGTGCAGTAGAATTAAGAAGGCAAAACGATTATTCTGGTTTAAAAAAAACTAAATCTTCTTTGCCGTCTGCCGAATCACCTTTTAGATATATTAAACGTAAAAAAAAATTCATGGATTCTTATGCTGGACGGGTTGAAAAAATAAGTCCAATATCCAGAGTTCACAAGGTTTAACACTAAGCATTTCATATGAGAAGATGAGTCTATTTTAAGGATACTTTTATATAAAAAAAGGAGTTACGAAGTTGAATTGCAACCTTTGTAATTTGTTTTTTGGAAGCAGGATATTCAAAAAGTAGCTGTTGATGCAGACAAGGCTAAAATAGTTCTGACCACTGCTCATAAATCCAAGGGGCTTGAGTTAAGGGAAGTATGTCTGTCTTGCTGATGATTTTCCAAAACTTGGGTAGAATTAAACATGTATGATAAATCTGTCATAGGAAATTTAACGATAAACATTAATATTTATGTTTAAAAATGAAACTAATAAAGGAAAGATTTATGTCAGAGTTTAACAATGTAACAATAATTAAGAAAGCAAACATCTACTTTAATGGAAAAGTTACCAGCCGTACTGTTGTTTTTTCAGATGGCTCCCGCAAAACACTTGGAATAATGCTTCCAGGAGAATATGAGTTCAATACTGACGATAAAGAAATTATGGAGATAATTTCTGGGGAGATTGAAGTATTAATGGAAGGATCAGAAGGATGGAAAACAGTTAAAGATGGAGAGGTATTTGAAGTGCCTGCAAAATCTAAATTCAGTTTGAAAGTAAAACTCCCTACTGATTACTGCTGTTCTTACATAAAATAAAGATGGGGTTATCTGCCCAAACACAGAAAAAGCGTGGTGGAGTTACCAGTATTATAATTGATATTAAGACGGGCAGTTGCGGGATATGTGTAAACGCTCATGACCGGATTTGGGTCACCCCTGAGTATGACAACAAGATGTGTTTCACTGTAAAGTAGTCATAGTCTCATGACAGCACAACAGTAAAAAACGCTGTTAAGGATATCTTTGAAACCAAAGCAGTCAATGCTAATGATTACGCAATGCTATAAATCATTTTCAGGTTTAATGTCTGGAGTTGCTATTGCCAGAAATTCCTCAAACACCCGCACTGATTCTGTTGTATCATCATCCGATATTTCAATTTCGGGAATGATAACCGCATCATCATCAAATGCAAAAAACTCTGATATTGGTATTTTGGACAACTTAAAGTTATTATCCTTAGTCTTGTGGGTTACATTATCATTAACATTAATTACACTGTTGCTTTGTGATTTTATATACCCATCAAGAATAAGGTCAAGGGCTTCATGCTGTGCTAATCTATGCTCTTTGCAGATGCTGTTAATCTCATCCTGAAACCTGTTGGATAGAAATACTGTTTTTGCAATGTAGCCTTTAGCCTTCATTTCTTTCCGATGTTTTTGAACCCTGACTTTATTCATATATCTGTAGTCTTTTCCAGTTTTAAGATTCATCTTTTTATCTCCATGTAATGTTTATGTAATATTAGTGTTAATGATTTGGAGTATAAAATAAAGATAACGCTCATGGCAATCTATGCTTTAGAAAAATTATTAATAGTCATTATACCGATTTTGGGTTAACTACTTGATTTTATTGAATTTTATAAAATTGAGTTTCTCAATAAAATCAGTAAGTTATGGTAAATCGATATAATGTCTAATAGGTTTACAAAATAAAAATGCTGCCTGATTCAATCAAGCAGCATTTTTTGTATTGTAATAATTAGTATATTTATTTGACTATATTTACATTATTCAAGATACTTTAATTATATTTCATTACAT
>JADGBP010000518.1 GCA_015231395.1 Desulfamplus sp.
CTTTTGATGGAGCGTTCCGGGAGTGAAGAGGCAGCAGCTACCTGCTCAATTGTTGAAAAATGGCTTTCAATAAGGAGTGACACCGCTTCCGGGCTTCTCGGTGCTCCTGTTTGCAAGTCATATGGATATAAGCCTCGCCAATCCCTTTAATGGACTGGCTTACAGATTCTCTGTCTGTTAAAGCTGTTTCAAGAGCTTTAACAGCTTTTTCTTCCTGCTCAATAGCCTCTGTGATTCGTTTGTCAAAATCAGGAGCCCGACCAGGCTGGCGTTTGCTTTCATTGAACAAAACTTTGGCTTCCTGTTGACGACTTACCTCTTCAGATGCTTCTTTCAGAGCCTTTTCAGCCTTTTTGACCCTGCTTTTCAAAATCACACTTGTTCCTTTGATAGTAACCGTTCACTCCCCCCTCCCCAATACAAAATTGGGTTATATAAAAATCAGGCACTTAGCTATTTTGACTATCAAAACAGAGGGGGGGGAGTGAACGGTTACATCAAAACTAAGTTTTATATCTTCAGGGGTCATCTTTTTAGGCGCATTATTTTCTTTATTCATAGATGCAAAGATACCTGAAGTCTGTTTGTTATTGTCCGCAGTCATGATCAATTCCTCCCAACCAATGTTATATTTTCATAAAAATCGATTGACATTTGAAAGCCAATATCAACTTTGGTTTTCAGGCAATAACATCCTGGGAGAGATTTTAGTTCAACAATTTCCAACGTTACTAAACTACCACTAATTGGCAGGAAATCATTTGATCTAAACAGATATGAAGGTGGTCTATTTTCATATTCATAACTGGAAAATTCACCAAAGTAATAACGATTTTCTATTTGATTCACCAAGTCTTCAGGTTGACCAGGTATATGACGCTGGACGTATCCAAATTGATCACCGAAGACAGCTATGTCTTCATAATCTGATTTCTTGCAGAAGGGTTTGATTAAAGACGATTCATCAGTTTCAAATTCCTTTCCAATAACAACGGTATTTTCTTTGGAAAGGTCTGGGAGTACGTCACTGTTTATGTGATTGGCCTTAGGGATGAGCACAACTCTTTTGCCATTTTCAAACCTGTAAGCATTGAATTCTACATCATCTGATATCAGAACTCCTTTGTTACTTTTAAATATCTTTAATTTTTCCGTAGGAATGTTGTTCAAATCCATATTAATATTGATGCTTTCATGAAATATCGGATCAAATTTGATATCAATCAGAGACGTATCAGATATTAAAGCTGTTAATCTTGAATCAATGATTGTAGCTGTATTTATTAACGGACTGATTTGATTCAGTATTTTGATAAATGCATCTGCGTCACCAGATTTAAGAGAAACGATTTGTTCGCGTTCAGGTGTGGAAGCCTGTTGAAAAAAAGGATCAAGATTTCCCATAATAATGTTCTCCAAATAAATGTTTTTGTTTGTTACTTTCTTCTAACTATTCTTTGGATAACAGTTGGGAATTTCAGTATGGAGTGGTGGAAATCGTTGGGAGTAACAGTTGTCAGTAACATTTAAACCGTCATATCGTTTTGCTATCACCTCCTTTCAATTTTTGATGGTTATATGATTCCCCAAGCTTCCTTGGATGTCCTGGATCTTCCTCAGAAGCCTGTTGTAAGTCATTGAAATAATAATCAATATTATCAATTGCAAGTATAATAGTCAAGTGCTTGGTACAAAAATATTTGAACTATTCGGAGTGATTTCCGCTTTTTTTATCGGTCAAGCGATACTTGAATTCGACATGACAACGGTGATGTCCCAAATCCGTTGATCCGGTATTAGCCGAGCCTACTAGAAAACGGCTTCCGCAAGATGCCATCAACAGGTTTGGAATACTGCATATTGAAATGTCACTAAAGCCTTATCAATATGCAATTCTGTGTCATAGGTCTGTTGTATCCTTAATTGTAAAAGGTCAATCATATTGGAATCAATTGACCTTATTTGCTTAATTAGAGCGTGTCGCACAAATATTTTCCTTTAATATTAAGTATTTAACTCTGGATATTATCCTGTGTTTGGTTGATTCTTCAAAAAAACAGCCTGATAATCGACCAAACCACCTGAAATATATGGTTTG
>JADGBP010000519.1 GCA_015231395.1 Desulfamplus sp.
TTGCTTCGCATGGCCAATTCATGAACCTATGTGCGTACTGAAAGTCCAATTTTACGATTGATCTGTATTTGTCATTTGACATGATGATCTCCTTTTTTTAGTTTTGGTAAACTTATTGATAATACTAACTAAATCCTTAAGGCAACAGATGTTTATGTTTCACCTTTTTTCTACATACACACCTCCTTTCGCATTGGTGCCAACGCTAATCTAACCGGCACAAAAGGTTGGAGCGACGTGAGGAGCGGAAACCTTTTGCGTCCGAATTCAGTGCCGGGTTATAGTGCATTTGCATTGTTGTATGTTTAAAGTTGATGGTCTTGTAAAAAGTCATTTTATTAAATTAACTAATATCAGGTCTATGTTCCAAAAATATTATTAATACCAATAGGTAGCTTTTGTCTATATATAAAACATTAAGGAACCGGTTTTAAATAACCTGCCCATTTACCTCACCCCCCAGCCCCCTCTCCATATCTGGAGAGGGGGAGTTTGGGTAAGTTATTTCGGACTCATTCCTAAGGGTCGTGAACTGAACAATCTTTAATAAACCACAACATTTAAACAGCACGCTTTTGCTGAGGAACTGTGCTGTTAGATGTGCTGTTAGAATCTCAAATGGGGAAATTCTTTTATGATGTCAATGACCATTAACACATGATTACGCCGCTCTTCCTGCACACCATCCTGAAGACCATGCCCACTGAAGATTATAGCCTCCAAGCCAGCCTGTCACATCAAGCACTTCTCCAGTAAAAAAAAGACCTTTAACCGCACGGGCTTCCATGGTTTTTGAATATATGCAGTCACAGTCAACACCGCCTGCTGTAACTTCTGCGGTTCTGTAGCCTTCAGTTCCGTCAGGTCTGATCTCCAGTTGCTGAATTTTTTGTGTTATTAGCCTTAAGTCCTTGTGGGATATACCTCCGAGCTTTGCTTCACCATATTTTTCTTCAATCAATGCCATAACAAGCCGTTTCGGTAATATGTCATACAATATGGATTTGAGTTTTTTATTTTGAAATGACTGTTGTTGACGGATGAGCCATTCAAAAAGATTGAATTCCGGCAGCAGATTTACAGTAATACTCTCTCCTGGACTCCAGTATAATGAGATCTGTAAAATCGCAGGGCCGCTCAATCCTCTGTGTGTAAAGAGAATATTTTCACGAAAGCTCTGTTTTCCTGTTTTAACAATTGAGTCCACAGCAATTCCTGAAAGCTGTGCAAACATGCTTTTATCAGTCGGGTTAAGAGTAAAAGGAACAAGAGCTGCACGAGGAGGATGTATCTTTATTCCGAACTGTTCTGCAATCCTATAGCCAAATGGAGTTGCCCCAGCCGAAGGAATGGAGAGTCCTCCGGTCGCAATGACAAGGGATTTACATTGATAGTTCCCATTTGATGTTAATACATTAAAAACATTATTTTCGGTTTGCTGGGCATTGTTTTGATCTGTTTCTGCTTGTTCAGTGGATGTTTGTTTCATGCTACCTATTTGGTCAAAGACTGTTTGTTTCATGCTACCTATTTGGTCAAAGACTGTTTGTTTCATGTTGTCGATTTGTGTAGAGACTGTTTGTTCCACCTTGTTTACAGTACACGACATAATAAATCGTACATTAACTTTCTCGCACTCTATGAGCAGCATATCAAGTATCTCGCGGGAACTGTTGATGCAGAATAGTTGACCGTGGCTTCTCTCTTCAAACTGGATATTGTGATTTTTTACAAGATCAATGAAATCCGATTGAGTATATTGTTTCAGGGCAGATTTGCAAAAATGGGGATTGGTGGATATATAGTTTCTGGCAGAAATATCGAGATTGGTAAAGTTGCAGTGACCTCCACCAGACATTAGAATTTTGATGCCAGGCTGCTTTGAGTGGTCAAGCACCAGCACATGCTTTCCACGTTTTCCGGCACTGATGGCACACATCAAGCCAGAAGCTCCAGCACCAATGATAATGACCCTGAGCATTGTGTTCCTCTCAAGAAGATAGATCACCCGCTTGCTTGGTCATATCCCGAATATAGAGTAGTTGTGACCAAAAAAGTGTCTACTTGTGAGAATCTTTGCGAGCTTTTCTACGAGC
>JADGBP010000051.1 GCA_015231395.1 Desulfamplus sp.
GGGTGAGGCACATTTTTATTTTATCTCAAGGTGAGGCACATTTTTATTTTATCTCAGGGTGAGACACACTTTCGTTTTATGTCAGGGTGAGACATGATATTGTTTTTTGCCCCACCCGTTTTGTATTATTCTCATTTATTGTATTGATATCTTTGATTGTGCCTGGATTCACCTCCATTGTAATTTGTGCATTATCCATTAGTCTGAAATTATGTGCTACTGACTCCACAATTTTCGATGCATCTTCAATGCTCAGAAGAGATGGGGTTCCACCTCCAAAGTAGATTGTATCAACCTTCAGTTCAGGTTGAGAACGAAGTTGCAACTCTTTTAATAAAGCCGTGACAAAGGATTTTCTCAAAGAGAGGTCGGAAATGGAATAGAAGTCGCAGTAAGGGCATTTTTTGACACAAAAGGGAATATGGATATAAATTCCGGCGTGAGCATGGGATTCTGAATAAGACAACAGGTTTTCTCTTTGACAATCCATTTTAACTCATTTATGTTTGATATTTTTCAACGTAAACAACAGATAAAAAACAGACAACAGACAACAGATACAATAAGGCTATCACCCTACAATAAGACCAGGAAACAGGCAAAATACTTGAAAGAACCTAATCAATCAACGGAAAACGAAACCAATTCTAACGAACCCAACCAATCAGGCATAAACGAAAATAATGCTGAACCTGCAAAAGACCTTGGTAAAAAAATTCTAAAACGAATCTTTATTACATTGATTGGCATCACTCTTATTGTGACAGCTTCTACTTCGGGTTTTCTGGTATATCTTCAACACTTTGCCAAAACACCAGCACAGCCCTCAAAAGCATCAGTGCAATACTCAAAACTACCAGCACAATCATCAGAAATACCTGCACAATCATCAGAAATACCAGACCAATCTTCAAAAATACCTGCACAATCATCAAAAATACCAGACCAATCTTCAAAAATACCTGCACAATCATCAGAACATAAAACTATCATTACAATTCATCCCGGCGAACGTTTTAGTCATATTGCCACAATGCTTGAAACTTCTGCCATTATTACAAACCGTTATCTATTTATCATTCTTGCAGGACATAAAGGGGCTATCAGAAAAATTCAGGCAGGAGAATACGAACTTTCCGGAACATACTCTCCGGAAATAATACTTGAGATTCTGGTTAAGGGAAAAGTAAAACTTCATCGTTTAACCATACCTGAAGGACTTAATATACGAGAGACCGCGACAATTGTCGAAAAGGCAGGATTTGGTAAAAGCGAGAGTTTTATACAACTTGCAACAGATATGGATTTTATTGAAACGCTCGGCATTCAAACAGAGTCAGGATCAGGGATTGAGGCAGAATCTGAGTCAGGATCAGGAGTGGAGACCGAATCAGGATTTCAGGGAATAAAGATCACTTCCCTTGAAGGCTATCTGTTTCCGGAAACTTATTTTTTCCCGGCTGGTACAGCTCAGAAAAAAATTATCAAGACAATGGTCGAGCGGTTTAGAAAAGTGTTTATACCCGAGTGGAAAAAAAGTGCCGAACAGCTTGGATTCAGCACTCACCAGATTGTTACTCTTGCATCTATTATTGAGAAAGAGACAGGTAATTCTAATGAAAGACCTCTTATTGCTTCCGTTTTTCATAACAGACTGCAACGGGGAATGCGTCTTGAAAGCGACCCGACTGTAATATACGGGATTCCTGATTTTAACGGCAATATCACAAAAAAAGATCTTCTGGCTGTAACACCATATAATACGTACATGATCTATGGTCTGCCTGCCGGGCCGATTGCAAACCCCGGAAAACTCGCATTAAAAGCCGCAATATTTCCTTTAAACAGTGATTTTATCTTTTTTGTTTCCAGAAAAGACACAACTCATCAGTTCTCAAAAACTCTTAAAGAGCATAATCTGGCAGTCCGAAAATATCAATTAAACAGTCATGGTCGAATAAATAGTCATGGTCGAAATTAGGAAAACTGCTTCAAATAGGCAATAACTGCACCGCTTTGACTCTTTGTGCGTTTGTCCCACTCAAACCAGAGCAGCACGCCTTCACGTTTCAGGCGGGTGAGCAGATCTTCAACTACGTCCGGAAGTACGGCACCGTATGGTGAATGAATCCCTTTTCCTACAATTATCTGAACTGTAAAAAAACCATTTCTCCAACAGTTTCTTATGTATGACTCTGCTTTGGTCTCTGCCTCTTTTGCTGTATATCCATGCAGATCCATTTCATCCTGAGGTGGAGGATAGCACTTAAGTCTTTTTTTCAATGGCACAGGTTCTGGAGCAGCTCTGTCTGATTTTTCTCGCATCATGGCATCCTTATCTTTTCCCTTCAAAACTGTTTCAATGAGTTCGGCAAAATTCTCGTCTTCTTTTTTTGAATCAGCCTCTATGAACATTTTTGAAATACTTCTTGTCCCATCAAGAAAGGGCAGACCATGTTTGTCTCTTCTAAGTGGTAGGGTGTTTTTTATGTTATTTGTCTGCTCTTGAT
This sequence comes from Desulfamplus sp., assembly GCA_015231395.1. Lineage (GTDB taxonomy): Bacteria > Desulfobacterota > Desulfobacteria > Desulfobacterales > Desulfobacteraceae > Desulfamplus. Next base: position 2,511 of record JADGBP010000051.1, read on the forward strand.
TTTTGTTAAAATCAAAGAATTTTTGGGAATCAGAGTTTTGGGAATCAGAGTTTTGAGAATCAGAGTTTTGAGAATCAGAGTTTTGAGAATCAGAGTTTTTTTTGGAATTAGCGTTTTGAGGATCAAAGGAGATTGTGGGATCAAAATTTTTTTGAGAATCAAAGGAGATTACGGAATCAGAGACAGGCTTAGTAAATAGAGTAAAAAAATCCTCATTATTATCAAAAACAACTATCCCATTCCTGTTTTTACGAGGAAGTTTTGAATCTGTTTCTGTATTTTTATTTTTTTTAACCATTTGGATACTCTATCGCGTGTTACTCTTTTTTTCAAGGATAATGACTCTCAAGCTGATTGACTTTAACCATACATACTGATATTGTGTTTAGTTATGAATATAGGAAATATTGTAGAATATATTGACCAGCAGAAAATCATATCTGCTGTTGTGCTGCAGATAAAAAATCAGCGTCTGAGGCTTCTTACGGAACATAACCGTGAAGTAAATCTCTCCACTGGAAGAGTTGCCCACCTTTCCAGTGAAATGCTTGACATATCTGCAACAAGAGACCTTCTTGTTAGAAGTCTGAAACAGAACTCTGCATCAAGACATGAGATGTCAAAAGGTATAAATATTAAAGAGTTATGGGAACTTCTCCATGAAGATGAAGACCCCATTTCTCTTGAAACCATGACATCATTCTGTTTTGACCCTCCAGTAACATCTGATCATGAATCTGCTGTATTACGAGCATTTTTCAATGACAAGTTGTATTTTAAATTCAATAAAGATAGCTTTGCCCCCAATTCTCCTTCCCAAATTGAAATGCGTTTCAAACAGATGCAAGAAGCAGAAAAAAAAGAGCAGATGATTGATCAGGGAGCAGAATGGCTTAAAGATATTGAAAAAGGCATACTATCCCCTGTTCCCAACCCTGAAATACAGAAAATTCTCCAAGACTACTATATTTATGAAAAAGATAGCAGCTTTGCAGCAGATGCAAGAGCCATCATGTCAAAGAATGGCACAGACTCTCCCCAGCAAATTTTTAATCATCTGGTAAAAGCTGGAATATGGCATAAGGATGAAAATATTGAGCTTATCCGGATGGATATTCCGGTCTTCTTCCCCGATGCCATTCACGAATATTCAAAGCAGCTTATCCTGAATCAAGATGATTTTATAAATGACCCAAAAAGAATGGATTTACGACATATCCCCCTGATTACAATAGATGGGCAATCCACACTGGATTACGATGATGCCATCAGCCTTCAAAAACAGGACGACGGTTACATTCTGGGTATTCATATTATTGATGTTGGATTTTATATCAAAGATGGTGATCCCATTGACAAGCATGCCCGTACAAGGGGAAGTTCCATCTACATGCCTGATGATAAAATCCCCATGCTGCCCCCAAATCTTTCCGAAGGTCTGTGTAGCCTCAAAGAGGGTGAATCAAGACCTGGTATCAGTACTCTTGTCCGTTTGAACCGGTTCTTTGAAATTATTGAATGCAATATTGTATCAAGCATAATTCAGGTTCATCACCAGATGACCTATACTGAAGCAAATATTTTAAATGGTGAAGATGACCCCATAACAACTCTGCATAAAATTGCCACGGTTCTGCGGGACAAACGCATTAAATCAGGAGCTGTACAGATCACATTGCCTGAAGTCAATATCTGGGTTGAAGAGAGCGGAGAGATAGGAATTTCAAGGATAGACAGGGAAAATCCATCACGGATGCTTATCTCGGAGCTTATGATTTTAGCAAACTCCCTGATGGCTAATTTTTTAGTAAAAAACAATATGCCTGCTGTGTTCCGGTCTCAGCCAGATCCAAAACAGCGTCTATTTCAGGGAATTGAGACATCACTGTTTTTGAACTGTATGCAGAGAAAACAGCTAAATCGTGCAATTATTGGTACCAGACCCGAAAATCATTCTGGACTGGGTGTCAGTGCTTATGTTACAGCAACATCTCCGATTAGAAGATATTATGATCTTCTAACTCAGCGTCAGATCAGAGGTATTCTTGGATATGAGCCTCCATATTCCAAAGATAAACTTGACCAAATTCTACAGATAATTGACATACCTGTTAGCAATACAGGAAAAGTTCAGTTTCAGAGACGAAAATACTGGCTCTTCAAATATCTTGAACGAATGAAAGGAGCCAAGGAAGAGGCAATAGTTATTGATTGCCGAAGAGATTTTTACACCGTTCTGATCAAGGAATACATGCTGGAGTGGAGACTGCCTGCGAGTGGACTTAATCTTAAGCCTGGCGATCTTATATATGTAACCATTCAACATGCTGATGCCCGAAGGGATCAGTTATCGTTGTTTGTTTAATAATTGGGTCTAAATAACGGCATCCTTAATTTGCCAGTTAACATTTTCGGGCATTGCTCATCGTTTAGGTCAATTTAAGAATGAACATATATTATCATTATTGAGTATCTTAATTCCGGCAGGATCAATTTTTAAAAATACAGGTTCCCCAATCTCCGGCAGAGGAGCTTGACCCGGGATGTCAAAAAAAAGTGTCTGTTCAGTTATAGCTGAACAGACACTTTTTATGTATGGTTTGAAAATTTTTTCGACAGAGGCTTTAATGGATATTTTATCGATAGATGCTTTAACGGCTATTTTGCGGATAGCTCCCTGAAAAAGAATATCTATGATTATACCGGAAATTATATTTGTTTTACTATGCAACGCAGGATTACATAATAATGCACTTTCAAAAATCGTTTTCGTATTATATTCAGAAATAGTTGACGTGTTATCTTGAGAAACAACAATCGCAGCATCTGGCATGATAAGTATCTGAAAACTATCTGCTTCTCTTATTTGAAAACTATCTGCTTCTCTATTTTTTACACTACACACTTCCCCCACACTTTTTACATCTATGATATTCTGGAACCCAAGAAAATCTGCTACCGTCCGGTTAGCAGGATTATGATATAGATTTTCTGGAGAATCTATCTGCTCCACCCTGCCATTATTCATGACACATACCATATCGGAGGCTGCGAAAGCTTCGCTCTGGTCATGGGTCACCCAGATTGTAGTAATGCCGGTACGTTTGAGTATTAGATGCAAATCCGCAAGAAGGCGTTCACGCAATCGTCTGTCCAAAGCACCCAGAGGTTCATCAAGCATAATCAGATCAGGATATGATGCAAGTGTTCGGGCAAGGGCAACCCGTTGACGTTCTCCGCCTGAAAGCTCTCTGATCTCTCTTTGAGCATATCTTTCAAGATTAACAAGCTCAAGCATTTCAATGACTCTTGATGTGATATTTTTTTTTGATATTTTTTTCATCTCAAGACCAAAAGATATATTTTCAAATACATTTCTATGAGGAAACAGGGCAAAATCTTGAAACATCATGCCAAAATTTCTCCGGTGTGGCGGTACACTTCCAATATCTTTTCCACGAAAAAATATCTCACCGGAATAAGGTTTTTCAAGCCCCGCGATAATACGTAGCAGTGTTGTTTTGCCGCATCCGGAAGGTCCAAGCAGTGAAAGAGACTCTCCACTGTAAATTGAGATATTAATGTCCTGCAAAATATTAACATCCTGCAAAATATTAACATCTTGTGAAATATTGATATCTTGTGAAGAACCAACGTCTTGCGGAACATCCCCTGAATCTGACCTGAAACAGACATGATTCACTACAAGTTCTTTTACTGAAAGCCTTTTTTCCATCTCTGTTTAAATATCCTTCTTTTCACGTCCCCGTTAAAAACCCTCATGCCCAAACTGTCTCATGTTTTCTATAAAAAAAAACCCGATAGCTGTGACCAGCATCAGTATGGATGACATCGCCATTGCTTGACCATAGTTCATGATACCTGGCTGACCTAAAAATCTATATATTGTTACAGGCATTGTTGTGAACTCAGGTCTTGCAGCAAAGAGCGTGGCACCAAATTCTCCAAGACTTACTGTAAAAGCGAAAACAGCCCCAATGGAGAGTCCTCTTGCAATAATGGGTAGTTCAATGTGTAGCCACACTTTAAAAGGCGATGCCCCCATTATGGAAGCTGCCTCCTTTAAGCTTGTTGGAATAGCTCGTAATGCCGGCAAAACAGCTCTGACCACAAAAGGAAAGGCAACCAGTGTATGAACTATTGGAATAAGAAATACAGATGTTCTAAAATCAAGGGGGGGCTTGTCCAGTGTGATAATCATTCCAAATCCAAGAGTCACAGCTGAAGTGGCAAGAGGCAGCATAAAAAGAGGTTCGAGTAATTTTTTAAATAATTTAGAATATTGAAATATGGAATATTTTCCTTGAGACTGATGGACAGCATTTTTTATTAAAGATTTCTCGTCAGTATATTTTCTTATAAGATAAGCCGCACATCCTCCGACAACCAATGCTATTGCAAGCGTGGACAAAGCGAAAGTTAGGGAATTGGATATTGCATCAACAGGAGAAATATAAAAAATAGAACCCGAAGAGTTTAAAAAAAGTTCGCGGTAAAAAATAAGAGATAGTGAACCCTTGTAATACAAGGAGTTTATGACCAGTGCTGAAATGGGCATTACACAGAGAAAAAAAATAAACGCAACACATAGAAATACCGAACTTTTTTCAATCATGGTGTCTGGTTTTCTTAATGAAAATTTTTCTGATTCCGGAATGAACAGAGCCGTTTTTTTCTGGAGCAGCGTGTAAACCCACATCATTGCAAAAGTGCATAAAATCTGGAACAGAGACAAACAGGATGCTACGGGAAGATTGAACATATGAGCGGCCTGTCTGTATATTTCAACTTCAAGGGTTGAAAAGGAGGGACCTCCAAGAATCAGTATCACGCCGAAACTTGAAAAGCAAAATATGAAAACCAGCATGGATGACGCAAGAATCGCTGGTTTTAAGAGAGGCAAGGTAATTTTAAAAAATACTTGAATACCATTGGCACCCAGCATTGAGGCTGCCTCTTTCATCTCTTTTCCCAAAGATGACCAAAAGGCTGATGTAATTCTGAGCACAACGGAAAAATTATAAAAAAGATGGGCAAAAAGAATCATGGTAATTGAGTGTTCAGGCTGAATAAAGCTAAATATCCAATCAATATTTTTAATTGTAGATGCCAGAACCTGAAATGCCGAGGCAACAACAATGGTTGGAAGGACAAAAGGAAGTGTGGCAAGGGTCATCACAAGTTTTTTACATCTGAAATCAAAGGTTCCCATGACCCATGCACAGGGTAGGGCGGCAATAAGTGTAAGGATAGTTGATACAAAAGCCTGCCAAAACGTAAACCAGATAATCCCCGCCATTCGTGACGATTGAAATATCTTCAGCAGGCTTAGCATGGAGAAGTTTCCTTCACCATAACTGCTATGCTCAAAGAAACTTCTGATAAAAATTCCCGAAAGCGGATAAAAGTAGAAAATACCAAGAAAAATAACCGGTATAATCCCGACAGTCAGCGGGATTAACCATTTGTCGAAACCGAAGATTTTGTCGAACCCGTGCATCTTGTCAAATTTAAACATTCTGTCGAAATTGAACATCACAACATCAGTTCAGTCCACTTTTCAATCCACATTTCTCTTTTTTCACTGATTTCATCATATGAAAGTGTGGCAGGCTGAGTGGTAATGATCGCGTATTTTTGAAATACTTCGGGGAGGGCAGCATTATGGTTTGATGGAAATACAAACATTTGAAGAGGAATATCTTCCTGAAAGGTTTTTGAAAGGAGAAAATCAATCAGCTTCTGTGCCAAATCTAAATTGGCAGTTCCTTTAAGAATTCCCGCAAATTCAATCTGCCTGAATGCGGAGCCATGCTCTGTAACAGCACCGGTCGGGGCATCTTTGTCTTTAGTATTATTATTACCCAGTTTTTTTCCATTTGAGTCTTTAGAAGGGTTATCTTCATTTTTAGTAGAACTGTCTTTGTCTTTGGTAGAAGCATCTTTGTCTTTAGTAGAAGGATCATTGTCTTTGGTAGAAGCATCTTTGTCTTTGGTAGCAGCATCTTCAGCTTTGGCAAAATGAACTTCAGCCGCAGGGCTTGAGGCGTAACTTACCACAATAGGACGATCTCCCTCTGATGCAGCGGAAAATTTGCCCCAATAAGCCTCTTTCCAGCCGTTTGTTATAAAAACATCATTTTTTTTCAATTTTTTCCAGAATTCAAAAGCCTCAGTTTCACCAAACCTGCTTATGGTTGTAAGCAAAAATGCAAGCCCGGGAGATGATGTGGCAGGATTTTCTATAACAAGCAGCCCTTTATATTCGGGTTTAATCAAATCTTCCAGCATCACAGGAACAGCCAATTTATGGTCAGCAAACCATTTTTTGTCGTAGTTAAGGCAGACATCTCCAAAATCAACGGGTAGAAGCCTGTTTTCAGAATCAAGCTTCAACTTGTCATCAACAGATTTGAGCATCGGGGATGCGTAGGGAAGAAAAATATCTCCTTTGATGGCTCTGCTCAAAAAAGTATTGTCAACACCATAAAAGATATCGGCAAGGGGACTATTTTTTGAAAGGATTGCCTTGTTCAAAGCCTCTCCGGCATCACCTGACTTTAAAAATACAAGTTTTGCATTGTTTTCTTTTTCAAATACAGCTACCACCTTCTCACTAACACTGAAGCTGTCATGCGTCATTACTGTGAGTTTCTTAGCGTCCTGACAAATCCCTGTTGATACCGTGATAAAAGCTAAGATACACAAGAGCAAAAAAGGTATAATTACAACAGGCATACTTAAAGAAAAAATGTAATAAAATCGTTTTATCAAAATAATCTCCTTTTAATAAGGTTTAATAAGGTTAAACTAATTTTTTGTTAGATTGAAATTCCTCAATCAAAATAAAATGGTCAAAAGGAATATCTGACTGAAATATAACCAGTCAAAGGATTGCCATTGACAGGCCCGTAAAATCCCGGGTAAGTAAACTCTCCATTCAGAATGTTTTTACAGCCTACAAACAATATAAACTTATCATAAGGCAAATTTTTTTTCCCAGTATCGTCATCCCTTTGCATGGGGAGAATTCTGGACCGGCTTTAGATTTGATGATAACTCCATGTATGAAGAGTATGCACCAAGCTACACTTTGGGGATCAATATTCCCTTCAAAAAAGGATGGAGGGTCAAAACAGTATTTGGAACAGGTTACAGAACTCCCTACTCCCAGCAATGGACAGGTAAAGAGCTAATGACAAGAGATGATGTGGAAACGCTTAATCTTCAGGCAGAATGGAGTTCTAACCAGGGAGACCAGTTTTCTGCCACCGGATACATAAGCCGTCTTTCAAATAATGTCCAGAGTGATCCCTATGCTGGTGTATCTGTTCCCTCTGATCAGGATTTTTCAGGGTTAGAACTATTTTTCAGGAAAAAAGCAGGTGATAAGTTTGAGGGTTACGCTTCTCTGTCAAAAATATTTT
>JADGBP010000520.1 GCA_015231395.1 Desulfamplus sp.
TAATTCCTTGATAATAGTGGATTTAAGGTATTATCAGGTAAGAATGACCTGATAATCAATGGTTAGGTGCAATGCTTAAGGAAGGAAAGAAATTGGAGACTCAATGGAAGGTAGTTCCGACGTATTCAGACATATAATCCATTACTCGTTTCATCTTTTGATACCATTTGTATTCGCAAAACTATTTTGGAAGAAAAATTGGTGGAAAGCAGCACTGATTATGTTGGCAACAATGCTCATGGATTTAGACCATCTCTTGGTCGATCCAATTTTTGATCCCAATCGTTGTAGCATAGGCTTTCATCCTCTCCACACTTTATGGGCGGGGATATTTTATTGCGGCCTTCTGGCAATTCCTTCATGGAAGTGGCGTGCAGTATCAGTGGGATGCTTGTGGCATTTATGTACCGATTTTATTGATTGTTTACTTAGCGGATTATGGTCCTAAATATTTCGCCATTAAAGAGTTTTATAAATCAATTCGGCACCTAACAAGGCGCTGCACCGGTGGCAATTCCGCTACGCTCCATTGCCACCGGTGAGCTTAAGCGTTATGTGGAAAAAAGACAATAAAACACAGGAGATGAAATAAATGTCGCAAATGGAAAGCGGTAAAGCTTTTGAATATTCAATATTAAAAGAGTTTAAAGAGAAACTGGATAGTTTGACAAATGTTGAGATCATTAAAAATGCTGCATTAACTACAGCACAACAATGTTTTGATACATTTTCAAAACAAGAACAAGGTCGATATCTCTTAACAGCTATTTTTGCTGTTAATTTTCTGATGGATATCGAACCCCGTCTTTCAAATGACATAGGAAAAGATGATATCCTACAACTTGAAATTCTAACTGATTACCAAGGACAGCTTGGAGATGTTAGAGATATTCTTGTAATCCGATTATTACAGAAATGGGAAATTGGCGTTTCTGCAAAAAACAATCACAAAGCTGTAAAACACTCAAGATTATCCAATGATATTGATTTCGGAGAAAAATGGTTGGGTATAAAATGTTCACAAACATATTTTGATGAAATAAGTCCTATTTTTACTCCCCTGAAAAAAATAAAAAAGGAAAGCAACTCCAAACAAAAATGGACAACATTAGCAAACAAAGAGGATAATATTTATGTTCCGATACTGAATGCTTTTAAAAAAGAATTATACAGAATATACAAAACATCCCCTATTCAAGTTGCAAATGGCTTGATAGAGTATCTTGTAGGAACTAAAGATTTTTATAAGGTTATAAAAGGCCTGAATCCGTGGCATATAATTTGCTTTAATTGATATTAAATACTTGAAATAAATCACCAAAAATGATATATGTGTCCATAAAAAACATTCACTTCGGAGGTGACAAGTCAATGCAGACCATTATCAATATTAAACACGGAAACGAGAATCTTGTAAGCCATAGCGGACTACTTTCAGTAGGAGTTCTACTTGAATCCATGCAACTTACAAAACGTCTGGAAAATCTTCCAGGTGTGCACTGCGTAAAGCCCGATATGTCTCATGGAGACATTCTTTCCTCCATGACAGGTCTTATCTGCACCGGCAAGCCGGACTACAGTGCCATTGAAATATTCAGAGAGGATCCATGGTTTTTTACTCAATCCTTGAGGATTTCCGGTTGTCCTTCGCAAGTTACCTTACGTCAACGCATTGATCTGATTGGAGAATCAGCCAATGATATCCTTAAAGAAGCTTGTGCTGAAATGATCAGGGAAAAAGCACCGGCTGTGTCACCAATCAAGACAAGTGCCGGAAATTTTGTTCCGCTGGATATGGATGTTAGCCCCTTTGACAACTCAAAAACCAAAAAGGAAGGTGTTTCCAGGACATATAAGGACTTTGACGGATACGCTCCAATGTTCGGCTATCTTGGCAAAGAAGGTTATTTGATCAATGTTGAGCTGCGGGAAGGTAGTCAGCATTGTCAAAAAAACACCCCCGCATTTGAGTGTAGCCTTTTTAAATTGGAACATATGCTATGCGGCCTTTTTCTTTACGCTACCCACACTCGCACAACTATCTTCAAGTTGGCATAGATGAATCGTTCTGTGATAAAGTCTGTGCCTTTCCAT
>JADGBP010000521.1:0-771 GCA_015231395.1 Desulfamplus sp.
TTGTGAACTATTTTAAAAGAAAAAAGTTGTATAAAGAATTACAAGAACTTACAAGTAATAAAACTAATCATGCTACAATTTAGACAATAACCACAATTCAAAATTCTTCTCATGTTCTGATAATAGATTATCCTTTAAACAACGATTGTAGAAGCTTTCCACAATTATAGATTCTTTAATATTTTTCTTATGTTTTATGTATCTTGCTTTAGTTACTGGATTCATTGAGCTTTCAAATTTCTTAATGATATCTTCCTGCTCAGGCTTTGGTAATTGGTTAAATCTCTCTTCTGCAAGCTCTCAAAGGTAACAAAGATATTGGCAATCAAATCAACATGATTATTGGCGAACTGGCTAAGGCAAACAACCTTGTTGGAATTATTGATGTTGCTGATTTTGATGATGATGACAAACTCGGTAATGGAAAAGAGATGGTTGATAGGCTTTCCAACCTTATTGCCATTTTTGAAACCCCTGCTTTGGACTTTAGCAAAAACAGGGTAGGAAATGATGATATTCTTGGAGATGCCTATGAATACCTGATGCGACACTTTGCAACTGAAAGCGGTAAAAGCAAAGGGCAATTCTATACTCCAAGTGAAGTGAGCCGTGTTATTGCAAAAGTGCTTGGTATTAACGATGTCTTGAACACAACCACCTTTTACGACCCAACCTGCGGGTCTGGCTCTTTGTTGTTAAAAGCATTTGATGAAGCCAATGGAAAAGGCTCTATTTATGGACAGGAAAAAGATGTTGCAACTGCTGCTTTAG
>JADGBP010000521.1:814-2094 GCA_015231395.1 Desulfamplus sp.
ATTAGCTGAAATTCACAGAGGACAAAGCACTCTGTCAGACCCATATTTCAAAGATGAGCATGGTTATCTTAAAACCTTTGACTTTATTGTAGCAAATCCGCCTTTTTCACTTAAAAACTGGACTAACGGCTTTAACCCAAGTCAGGATATATTCAAACGCTTTGATGGAATTGGTATCCCGCCTGATAAAAATGGCGATTATGCTTTTTTGCTTCACATCATCAAATCACTGAAAAGCACAGGCAAAGGTGCTTGTATTCTGCCTCACGGTGTTTTGTTCAGAGGAAATGCAGAGTCTGAAATCCGTAAGAATTTGATTGAGCGTGGTTACATCAAGGGAATTATCGGGCTTCCTGCCAACCTCTTTTACGGCACTGGTATTCCAGCCTGCATTATTGTTGTTGATAAGGAAAACGCCTCTGACCGCAGACATATTTTTATGGTTGATGCCAGCAAAGGATTTATAAAAGACGGCAATAAAAACCGCCTTCGTGAGCAGGACATTCACAAGATAGTTGATGTTTTCAACAAACAGACAGAAATCCCAAAATATAGCCGTCTGGTAAGTGTTGAGGAAATCAGTGACCCGAAAAATGGCTATAATCTGAACATTCCTCGATACATTGACAGTCAAGAGATTGAGGATATTCAAGATATTGAGGCTCATCTGCTTGGTGGTATTCCAAATCCAGATATTGAAGCACTCAAAGAATATTGGCAGGTCTATCCCACTCTTAAAAATGAGCTTTTCACACCAAGTTCAAGGCAAGGCTACAGTGACCTTAAAATCTTAAAAGATGCCATTAAACAAGCCATTTTCAGCCACCCTGAATTTGTGAAGTTCAGCCAAGAGATGGACGACCTGTTTACTGACTGGAAATCAAGAACAACCAGCACATTAAAATCTTTAACCATCGGCATAAAACCCAAGCAGACAATTTTCAACATTTCAGAAGATGTGTTGACCACATACACAGACAAGCCATTGATGGACAAGTATGACGTTTATCAGCATCTGATGAACTACTGGAATGAAGTGATGCAGGACGATTGCTATTTAATAGCCGTTGACGGTTGGAAAGCTGAACCATATCGAATCCTGATAAAAAACAAAACCACAGGCAAAGAGACCGACAAAGGCTGGAGTTGCGACCTTGTGCCAAAAACATTGGTGATTGACCGCTATTTTGCAAAAGAAAAACAGGCAATTGAAGAGTTGGAAGCTGACAAAGAAGCTGTTGCAACCCAGATTACAGAGATTGAAGAGGAACAAAGCACAG
>JADGBP010000522.1 GCA_015231395.1 Desulfamplus sp.
GTTTTTTTCAAGACCCTTGATAATCAAGGGTGTACTTTTCTAAACAAAATGTTGATCATGCTATAACTATCTGTTTATAAAAATAATATTTGAATGTCCATTTAATCAAAGTGTGTCAGGAGTCAGTATAACAGAAAGAGAAAGAAAAGTTTTTGAGATATGAAATAGAGAGGCTTCCCGCATTGATTGTGGGAAGTCCTTCACCTTATTGTTCTGCTCTAAAATTGCTCCTGAATTGTCAATAATGGAGGAATATGCTAAAGGAGCGAATTATAACTCTGGAATCAGTTTTATGCCTCAAAATCCAAAGAAAATACCATAATCAAATCAGGAGTATCAAAGATGAAATGGAAAAATCTGGTTTTACAATTTCAAATTTCTTTACAAGAGGTAAAGCCTTTTATCTGGAGAAGAATTCAGGTACCGGCAACATACTCGTTTTGGGATTTTCATGTTGCTATAGACTTCCAGAAAAATATTTTGGCATTCTCAATTTTGAGGGGCAACCACAAAGGGTTGCCCCTACAGTGCTCTTGCCAATTTAATTATCTGGAAAACTATATTCAAGATTCAATGGGGTGGTTGACAGCCATCTGCATATGTTTCGTATTAAAAAACCCCGTGCAAAAAAGATTACAGAGATAGGTATTCCAATGGACGAAGAATTTGATGCGAATGTTCTCGCAAGTTGGGATGAGTATCTTTCAGATTATTTTTTTGAACCTGGACAGAGTATTGTTTATGAGTATGATTTTGGGGACTCATGGGAGCATGACATAATTCTTGAGGGAATTTTGTTGAAAGAGAAGATAACAAGATACCCACGCTGTATAGATGGAGATCGTGCATGTCCTCCTGAAGATTGTGGCGGTGTTTATGGTTATCAGAATCTTCTGGAAATTCTTGCAGACCCTTCCCATGAAGAATATGAAAGCATGGTTACATGGTTAAGCGGATGGTATGGAAACTATAATCCCGAGGATTTTGATTGTAAAAATATCAGGTTTGATAACCCCAAAGAGCGATGGAAGAGAGCCTTTAAGGGACGTTATATTTGATATTTGTAAAATATGATATGTTTATGAGGAAAACAACATGGGTAATCCGTTTCAGGATCAACTTTTAAAAGCTGGTCTGGTCAACAAAAAACAAGTCAACAAGCTTAAACACGAACAACGCATCAATCGTCAGCAGAACACGGTGGAAAACCCATCTGATGAGAGCATCAAGGCAAAGCAGGAGCTACTTGCACATGAAGAGCGTAACAGAGAACTCAATCGCCAGCACAATGAAGCGATGCGTCAACGAGAGAAGCTGGCACAGGTTAAACAGATAATCGAGACAAACAGACTTGTTCGCGATGATCGTGGTGAACCGTATTATTTTACAGTTGGAAACAGGATAAAAAAATTATTTGTCTCTGATGAGATGACCAATCAGCTCAGTTGGGGTCAATTGGCGATTGTAAGACTGGATAACAGTTATGAGATAGTTACTGCCAAAGTTGCTAACCAGATTGCCAGTCGTGATAAGGATGCTGTTGTTGTCTTTCATCAAGCTGTAAAAGAGTATGAATTATAATGGATTATCTTTGCCGTTAAATATCCTTGAAGGGAAAGGGACATATATTCTTGTCCTGAATTTGGAGGCACCACTAATCGTCTATTCTTCAAGCACTTCTATAAAATTATAACGTGAGAGCTTTGCTATTGATTCAGGAAGTTTTGTTAATTTATTACATTTGAGCAGCAGTTCAGTAATATGAGTAAGATTATTTATTGATTCAGGCAGTTCAGATAGTTGGTTATGATAAAGATTAAGATGGTTAAGGTCAGTAAGATTTCCTATTGCTTTTGGTAATTCCGACAGTTTGTTAAAACTAAGATTAAGTTTGGTAAGTTTAGTAAGATTACATATAGATTCAGGAAGTTTAGTTAATTGATTGGCTGTCAGCAGCAATTGGGTAAGCTGGGTAAGACTGCCTATTGATTCTGGTAATTCAAAGAGTTGGTTAGAGCCAAGATTAAGCTCTGTAAGCTGCATCAGATTCCCTATACATTCAGGCAGTTCAGACAGCTGATTCTCTTCAATGT
>JADGBP010000523.1 GCA_015231395.1 Desulfamplus sp.
GGAACATCCATGCCCGGTACCATTTTACCCATGAATGTAGCCATTCTGGCACTCTTCATGGGCGTGACTCCAGCAAGAATATAGCATTTTTCATGCAGTCCCATATCCACCACCTGTTTCATGAAGGTTCTGAATTTCTCCATGTTGTAGATGCACTGGGTCTGGATAAAATCAGCTCCGGCCGCTATTTTGTTGGCAAGCCTGTAAACTCTGTATTCAAAAGGGTCGGCAAAAGGATTGCATGCGGCACCCACAAACAGTTTGGGAGCAACATCAATTTTTTCTCCGTTTAGAAACACTTCCTTGTCCCTCATGGTGGTAACAAGTTTTATGAGCTGCATAGAGTCAATATCATGAACATTTTTTGCCTCGGGGTGGTTGCCGAAAGTTTGATGGTCTCCGGAAAGGCAGAGCATGTTTCGGATACCAAGTGCATGAGCACCAAGGATATCTGCGGTGATTGCCAGACGGTTCCTGTCACGGCATACCATCTGAAAATTGGGCTCCAGACCTTCGTCTATCATCAGATGGGAGGCGGCAAGGCTTGACATTCTCACCACAGCGGTCTGGTTATCAGTAATATTTACAGCATCAACATTTCCTTTGAGATGTTGAAATTTTTCTACAAGATGTGCAACATTGGCACCTTTGGGAGGCCCGCACTCTCCGGTAAATGCAAAATGACCGGCTTTCAGGACTTTTTCAAGATTGCTTCCTGATTTTAAACCGCTGTTTGATTTCAAACTGTCGTCTGACTTGATATTATCTGATGATTTTTTATCATCTGCTGATTTGAGTTCGCTCATTAGTCCCATCTCCTTAATTCAATTACCTATAGACTTCCAGAAAAGTATTTTGGTATCTCAATTTTAAAGGGCAACCGCAAGGATTGCCCCTACTTTTACCGGGTCAGTTCTTCCCTGATGCTTCTTCTGGGGCCGCCATCTCTTGCTGTGCGCCAGTCTTTTGCCGGTCTGACAACGAGAAGGTCGTTAAGTCTGCCTTGTTCAATTTTTTTGGCTACAATTGAATCCCATATACATATGGTTTCTTTTGAAATTTCGCATTTGCCTTTTGAAGAACCGCCACAAGGACCGTGAAGAAGACTTTTGGCACATCGTGCAACAGGACAGAGACCGTCAAAATCGTGGATAATGCAGGTTCCGCACCCTGCACACCGCTCTTCCCAGATACCGTGGGTAACTGCACCACCAAAAAAGGTGGTATTTAGTGCTGGATAGAATTTTTGTTCCCTGTAGGCTTCGGAGAGAAACTGGGGCCCCACACCGCAAGCCATTGAGACTACAGCTTCATAATTACCCACTTTTTCCTTGAGTTGATCAACATATTCGTTGTCACACTGCCGTTCAATTACCGTGGTTTCAATGGAGAGTTCCCGCTCCTCTTTTTTTCTGGCTATTTTTAAGGCAGATGCGAGGATTTCAACCTCTTTCTCCCCGCCTACATTACAGACAGTCACACAGCCTTTGCACCCGACAATCAGGATATTATTATAATCTTTGACCATGCCAAGTATTTCTTCAAGAGATTTACGATCTGCTACTATCATGTGTCAAAGATTAAAATAATATCCTGATTGTCGGGTGCAAAGGCTGTGTGACTGTCTGTAATGTAGGCAGCTCTTGGTGTTGCAGATCAGGGATTCAAAGCCATTCTTGTGGAAAAAAGTTCTGAACTTGGCGGCAATGCAACAAAACTTAGAGCCACATGGCAGGGAGAACCGATTCAGCCATGGGTCAATAATCTGATAGCAAGCGTTAGCAATAACTCCACCCTTTCTGGCTCAATGCCTATCTCCTGCAAAACTTTTTTCACATAGTTCACTTTTTTTCTGGTTTTTATATTGCCTGTAAGATAGTGACATTCACCTTCAAGACACCCTGCCACATACACACCGTCCGCACCATTTTCAATTGCGTTTAACAGATGGATAATATCTACTCTGCCGGTGCATGGCACCTGAATCACCTTTATCCCTGAAGGATAGGAGAGCCTCATGGAACCTGCCAGGTCCCCTGCTGCATAAGCTCAGTATTGGCAGCAGAAGGCTATAATCATTGGTTCAAAAGA
>JADGBP010000524.1 GCA_015231395.1 Desulfamplus sp.
TGCTGGTCTGAAAAGTGCTATTCTGTCATTAGACTGGGAAATCACGGAAGAACTCATTCAGAAGCTGGAAAGTGAGGCAATAAAGCTTCAAACGTATTGGCAAAACAGTAAAATTCACCTCGCCTTTTTAATCATTTTGGTTTTTGTTTGTTTAATCAAGGATAAACTTTGCAGTTAGTCCTTTGTAGTTGCAATGTTGCACAGTGCCTATGAATTATTTTGAATACTTATGGGCACAATCTGCAAAAGTCCAAATCCAAAACTTTTTGCTCTGCCAATGCCTTTTTCAACAGTCCTGATAAATTTATCACGGTCTGTAACCTGAAGTTTTCCTGTAAAAGTTGCTGTGTTGTGAGTGCGGGTTGTGCCATCTTTTTCATAACGCAGCATTCCTTCATGATTAACCTGAAGATTTTCAGAATTAACCTTGAACCCAAGTTCACCTTTTTCTTTTTTAAGAACATCAGATGCCATTTGTGCTCTGTGTTCCATCTCTTCCAATGCTTTTCTGTGAGTTTTTAGTGTGTCAGATAATTGTTTCTCCAGAATACCAATTTTCAAACTAAACTCTTTGGCATCAATTAAAGAGCTGTTTTTTAAAGATTCAATTTCTTTCTTAAGACCCAGTTTTTCAGCTTCAAAGCTCTCTATTTGGGATTCAAGACGTTGATTCTTAAATTCAATAGCACCGACTTCTTTTTCAAGTTTTTTGACTGATTCCTCTGACTCACGCTTTTCTCTATCCAGAACATGAACGATATTCAGATTATCAGACAATTTTTCTTCAAGCTCTTTAATTTTTTGCGACTGCTGTGCATCATTTTGATAGAGTTTTACTTCAAGTGCCTGAATCTTTTTAGCTTGAATAGACTCATTCTGAAAGCTTTTTTCCTGATTATGTCTTATCTCTTTTTCTTTGCTCGTAATCTCATTTTTAAAGGCATTGGCAAGAACCTCTAAGCTTTCAAGTTTTTTTTGAGATTCAATGTAGGCAGTTTCAGCAGATATTTTCTCTTTACTTAAAATTTCTTTTTCCCTTGCCACGGAATCTGACTCTTTTTGCAATTTAATAATTTTTTCATTTAGTTCAGCACGTTCATTGAGCAATTTCTTTTCAGTAAATTCCAGTTCTCTTTTATCAATCTTTATTTCTGTTGCAAGGATTCTGTTCTGACTCTCAAGGTCAGCATTGAAATTTTGTATTTTTTCAATATTTTTTTTCAGGAGATGATTTTCACTGTTCCTGTTTTCTGATTTTTTAACAGCTTCATTGAGTCTAAGATTGAGGTCGTTGATAGCTGCATCTTTATTCTCCAGCTCCTGAGACGAGTTTTTTTCCAGCTCAGCTAATTTGTTTTCAGCAACTTTTTTTTCAGTCTCAATTTTCTTAAACGCCGCTTCAATTTTTTCTTTTATATGAAATATTTCCTCTGCTTTTTCTTCAGCAGCTATTTTTTCCTGTGTTAATTGAAAAATTCTTTTTTCAATTATATCAAGATGTTGTTCTGACGAATATTTATTTAAATGTATATCTTTATTAAACTGTTCCTGCCATTGATTTAAACATTGCTTCTGTTTTACTCTGGAGCTTTCCATAGTTGTCTGGGAAAAGTCATCAATATTATTCAAAAATTCGTCAAGAATCTTTTCAGCATCATCTTCTAATTCTTTTAAAAGTTTAATTTCAGCCTGTTGTCCTAATATTGACATATTATCCTTTGAAATATCAAAGCTCAGTAATGTTGAAGTCATTATTTTTTTTCTCCCTTAGGTCATGATTTTTTTTTACGTTTGAAAATTTTTTCTGCAATCTCTATGGATTCTTCCAACATCTGACTTAACACTGCGTTCTCTTTTCTAAGAGTTTCTTGCTCCTTGTCCGCATTTTTTTGGAAATCAACCATAAGATTTTCAAGTTCTTTTTTTTGTAATTCAAGTTCAATATTTTGTTTTTCAAGTTCTTTCTTTTGTAAACCAAAATATTTGACTTTCTGCAAAGTAACCATATATAGACTTCCAGAAAAATATTTTGGCATTCTCAATTTTGAAGGGCAACCACAAAGGGTTGCCCCTACAGTGCTCTTGCCAATT
>JADGBP010000525.1 GCA_015231395.1 Desulfamplus sp.
TGTGGAGATTTATAATCAGGTTAAAATCATAAAAAATTAAAGAAACTGATATTTAAAAGATTTGACAACTTTTAAAAAGTTGTCAAATCTATACTGCCAATGTTCAAACTTAAAACTTGAGATGACCACTATGCCCGTAGAAAAGAATAACCTGCCCCCATTAAAAAGCAAAACAGAACTAAAAAACTGTAGAGAATTTATTGACAAAAAAGAACCTCTTGTTGACAGGGAAAACAGAAAGACCGTAGGACAGCAAATCGTAGAAAATCCTCGCATGACATGTAGAAATGTCAATGTATATTATGGAGATAAACAAGCAATCAACGATGTAACTCTTGATATTGGCAGAAACGAAGTCATTGCAATGATAGGACCATCTGGTTGTGGGAAATCAACTTTTCTGCGCTGCCTCAACAGGATGAATGATACTATTGATTTTTGTAGAATAAATGGCACTATTTTATTGGATGGCAAAAACATCTATGATAAGGATGTTGATGTAGTTCCTTTAAGGGCACAGGTTGGTATGGTTTTTCAAAAGCCTAATCCATTTCCAAAATCTATTTATGAAAATGTGGCTTATGGACCCAAAATACACGGTTTCGTTCAAAACAGAACAGAAACTGACGAGATTGTTGAAACATCATTAAAAAAAGCAGGATTGTGGGAAGAGGTAAAAGATCGATTAAACCAACCCGGAACCAGCTTGTCAGGTGGTCAACAACAGAGGCTTTGTATTGCCAGAACCATTGCCGTTGGTCCTGAAGTTATCTTAATGGATGAACCATGTTCTGCCCTTGATCCAATTGCAACTGCAAGAATAGAAGATTTGATTGATGAATTAAGAGAAAATTTTTCCATAGCCATTGTAACCCATTCCATGCAGCAGGCTTCAAGAGTTTCCCAGAGAACCGCCTATTTTCATCTTGGAGATTTGATTGAAGTTGGAAGAACGGATCAGGTTTTTTTAAATCCTTTGCATCAGTTGACAGAGGATTATGTTACTGGACGGTTTGGATAATATCAAATGTTTATAACATATTATATTTATTTTATGGTATTGTATAAGGTCAGATAGTTGTTTGTATCTGACCTTTTTATTTTGTATTAGACACACTGTGATTCCAAAACAATTCAGGCAATTTATCAAGGAGAGCAAGTGACAAAAGAATCCATTCTTATTGTTGATGATGAGGAAGATATTCTTGAACTGGTAAAATATAATCTTGAAAAAGAGGGCTACAAAACCCTATCAGCCTTTACAGGAGAGGATGCACTCAAATTGGCAACTGATATACAGCCTGATTTGATTGTTCTTGATCTTATGCTTCCCGGAATGGACGGGCTGGAGGTTACCCAAATTCTAAGGAAAGACGGTTTAACAGCCCATATTCCCATTGTAATGCTTACCGCCAAAGGAGAGGAGTCAGATATTGTAAGAGGTCTTGAACTCGGGGCAAATGATTACATGTCAAAACCTTTTAGCCCAAGGGAGTTGGTTGCCCGTATCAGGGCTATTTTGAGGCGAATTCCTTCTCAAAGTGATACTGTAAAATCATCTGATGACAGGGGATACACCATTGTAGCATACACCAATTCAGGAGAGATGATTATTGATCACGGACGGCATATTGTCAAAATAGCTGATAATCCTGTGGATTTAACCTATTCGGAATTTGAGTTGCTTGTATTCCTCTCTACGAAAAAAGGGTGGGTGTTTACACGCAGTCAGATTATGGATGCAATTCACGGCGATAACTATGCAGTAACTGAGAGAAGTGTGGATGTTATAGTTGCGGGTCTGAGAAAAAAACTTGGAGCATTTGCAAATGCAATAGAAACGGTCAGAGGTGTTGGATACAGGTTTAAAGATGATAATCGTGACTAAAAAAAGAAAAAAAATCCTGTGGCAGATTTTCCCGTCTTTCTTAATTATTACTCTCCTGTCGCTCACGGCTGTAACATGGTATTCAACAACCTTGTTCAAATCATTTTTTCTTGATAACACTGAAAAAGAGCTGACCATCAGGGCTGAATTTGTAAAAAGGGAAATTCTTTCACGTTATCCTGATTTTGCCC
>JADGBP010000526.1 GCA_015231395.1 Desulfamplus sp.
TTTTTTAAAGGTCAAATTGTGTTATGTAATTAACAGTCTGATATAATTAAACAAATGCTATAAAAAGCAATATTTATGCCATTATACTCAAATTAACACAAACTATTTTTCGAAAACTCAAGTATATACAAAGTTATCCATTCGGTTTTAATAAATTTAAAATATAAGATTCATAATACACAATAGATATAATTATTAAATTCCCTTTGCATTTTTTTATTTTTTTGTTTATCTTATTATTTTTACATTCATATTTTAATGGAGAGATAAACTAATGGCAGATAAAAAAACATCTATTAATAAAAAGAAACCAGTAGATAAAGCAGAAAAGAACCCACCTATTATACCAGAAGTTTTAGATGACAAAACACTGACACCAGCAGAACAAGAAAAAGTAGAGGAAGCATATAATGAGCTAAAAAACATATTTTTTAATAATATGTATAAAAGTATGCTTGAAGCTGGGCAATATCTTATCAAAACTTTTTTTGCAAATGACTATGTTAAAGCAGTGGAAAAACCATTTAGTGAAAATAGTTCACTACACGCACTATTTCAAAAGTTAAATACTGATACCTCTGGCAGTGCTCCTAAGAAAACATGGCTGTATGATTCAATCAATTTAGCTATTGCAGAAGATAATTTTAAAGACGTTTCCGCATTCGGAAAACTAAATAATAGTCATAAATTGAAAGTTATAAGCTCAGGTTTATCCAAAGAAAATCAGATTATGCTTATTGAAGAGACTTTCAAAAAAGAATATACAGTGCTTGAACTTAAAGCACGAATTGAAGAATTAAGAAATAATCCAGATAAAGTTAATCGTCAATTTTTGTCATTAGATATGGAAATCCCTCAAGATAAATTGAAGAAATTTAATATTGCACGACTTGAAAAATATATAGAAGAGATAAGAAAGTTTGAAGAATCTTTTGAGCAAAAGAAAATGATATATGAAGCTAACCGAAAAGCAATAGAAGAAATATTGGAAAAAAAGAGAGCAAAAAAAGATAAAAAAGAAAAGAAAGCTGTTGATTCAAAAACTGCTTAATAATTTCAATAATGAAACATTCATATTAAACACAAAAAAGTGCAACCCCAAAGCCATAATCAGCTTGAAGAGTTGCACTTTAAAATTCAGCTTATATTTTACTTCATATTTCAGTTTTAATTATTTCCAGAAACCATTAATCACGTCTTTACTTTTATAGCTCCAGCGATGCAACTCATAATAATAGTCAGCTTCCTCCTGTTCTCTTTTATCATCATAAACAGCATCATCATCAAACTCACAATAATCCTCTGGGTCATCAGGCGGGTCAAGCATATAATCAAGTTTGTAATCAGAATTTCTCATTGTAATCTCCTATGGTTTTATTTTCTAAACAATTTCCAAACCTTGTAAATGCCATAACTTACGGCTGCTGTTACTACGGCAGGGGCAGCTACTGTAATTGCAGTGCCAGCAACCATACCACTTCCAACAGTTGAACCAATTGCAGCAAGTCCGCTTGTAATTCCAGCAGAACTCAAACCTGTAACAACACCAGAAACAGAAATAGCAGTTACCGAACCAGCTACACCACCGACTGCACCAACAGCACTTGCATATCTGCCAGCCGTTCTTGCTTCACGCTCTCTTGATGGCAAATGCTCATCATCAGCAAGGATACAATTCATGGCTAATGTGCTTGCAAGTGCTGGAGCGGAAGCTAAAACAACTACACCGCCAACAGCACCAGAACCTACAAGACCGCCAACACTTACCAATCCTGACATAACTCCTGAACCGCTGAGTCCAACCACAGTTCCAGTTGCACTTACAACACTGATTGAGCTTGTAGTTGCTAAAGTTGAAACACCAATCCCTGTCACAATACCTTCGCCAAAAAATTAGGAGTAGCAATCAGTTAGGAGCAGAAAATGATGTAACTTTGAGGAAGAAATATGATAATATTAAATTGAGATAAACAATAACATCAAAAGGAGTTCCTCATGTTGAAAATTATGCCCTATTTGGAGTGTTTGAGCCAGAGTTTTCCTAAACAATTTGTAAGGCTGTTGGGAGTTGTTAG
>JADGBP010000527.1 GCA_015231395.1 Desulfamplus sp.
AAGATAGTTTCTCATGCCGATAATTAAAATACCTCCAGCCAAAAGTTCTGACTCCCATAAAATATAAATGTGCCCAGATAACATACCTACGTTTACTTAATACACCAGATACCTTAAAAGAACGAATTAAAGTACAGGCAGCAAACTTTGGACTTGACCCTGCAATTGTTTATGGAATTTGTAAGCAGGAGTCAGGCTTAAACTCAGCAGCAGTTAGATTTGAACCACATTATAAATGGCTGTTTAAACCAGAATCAGTCAGACCTAAAATTTGTTCAGTGGATACGGAAACCGTACTTCAAAAAACATCGTTTGGGTTAATGCAGGTTATGGGGGCAGTTTTTAGAGAGTACGGTTACTCAGATTGGTTGTCTGTATTACCTTCCAGTCCTGAGACTCAACTTCATTATGGGTGCAAACATTTATCAAACCTCAAGAGAAGATTCCCCAAAGACAATGATTATATCTCTGCTTACAATCAGGGTTCTCCACGCAAGAAAACTGACAGAACGTACGAGAATCAACACTATGTAGATAATGTACTGAAATACTCTAAGAAATGGGATGATATTGTATAATAAAGGAGTTCTCTAATGGAGTTTCTTACTGCTTTTTCTATTAAAGTCTTGGATTTACTTCAAGATGACAAGAGTCAAATTATCTTGGCTCTAACTTTCCTTGGAGTTCTTGTCATATTTACACAACCACCGGAAATCACAGAAAAGATTTTGAATTCCATTGTGTCGGGATTACTTGGCGTAGCGGTAGGCAGGGGAATATCAATCGTTAATGAGGATAAATCATGAGAAGGGGATTACATAGAGCGTGTCGCAGAACTCAAACCATATATTTCAGGTGGTTTGGTCGATTATCAGGCTGTTTTTTTGAAGAATCAACCAAACACAGGATAATATCCAGAGTTAAATACTTAATATTAAAGGAAAATATTTCTGCGACACGCTCTACATATGAGAGAATTAAAATATGAAGATTTATCAGATAAGCAAATATGGCTTGTTTCAAATGGTTGTGGTGGGAAAGGCGGAGTGGTTAAGCCTCCACATAAACTATTCTTTGAATCCTCGTGTGCTATGCACGATGTGTCGTATTCACAAGGCGGTTGTGAAGAGGATAGAATTGAGGCTGATGTGGGGTTTTTCAGGGCAATGCTCAAAGATTGTGAAAAGGTATCTGGTGTATTAAGTAAACGTAGGTATGTTATCTGGGCACATTTATATTTTATGGGAGTCAGAACTTTTGGCTGGAGGTATTTTAATTATCGGCATGAGAAACTATCTTTGGCAAGCTTGATTAAGTCAATGGAGGGGGCGACATGAAACTTATAATAGCAATTCTTATGAGCATAGTCTTAACAAGTTGCATGGGAACGTCCGAGTATTATAAATCTCAGACAGAGTTTTATAAAGCACAGACAGAAGCAAATAAAGCATATATGATGGCTATGCAGAAACCTATAGCAGAGATGGTTGCACCAGATGGGACGACATTCCGCGTGAACAATGTTAATATCCAACAACCACAAATCCAACAGATGACAAATCCAGTTGTTGATGGATTAAAGACAGTCATCAATTCCACTCCTGTAGCTATCTTGTCGGGAGGATGGGCGGTTAAAGAGATTGTGAGAAGTTCTACGGGTACTATTACAAACGGGGCGGGTACTGTGACTACGAATAGCAACAACCAGCCGCAGGTTGTAAACGCTGATGGGAATATTGACCAGAGTGAGCATACTGCTACCCCTACAGTAGTTAATCAACCTGCCCCAACTGTGGTGACACAACCGGCTCCGTTAATTGTGCCGCAGCCATCACCTGTGATTGTAACTCCAGAGATAGTTAAACCAGAAGTTATCTACCACGGAGAAGGTTTGTAAAATCTTGCTAAGGATTAGCAAGATTTTATATTTTTAGCATATCTCATAAAAACCTTAGAGCCTTTATTTTCAATGGTCGGGATGAGAAGATTCGAACTTCCGACCCCAGCGTCCCGAACGCTGTGCTCTACCAGACTGAGCCACATCCCGACATAAAAACAACATAAAAAAATAGT
>JADGBP010000528.1 GCA_015231395.1 Desulfamplus sp.
TGGTCAGAAGTACTCTCTCATTTTCAAAGAAACTTCAAAACCATATTGGAGCTGTATGGAACTTCATTCATCATTATAATTCTAACATTGCTCCAAAACTTGCTATCACTACATGTTAGGCACTACCTGCATTTTCAACCATAAAATCTCCTAAAATTTTCTTTATAGATGTGGATCAGAGCCGTATCTGACCCACTAATGTTATTGGTTATACTCTTGTTATTAAATTCAAACCCTTGAAATATCTACAGGAACCGTCTCTTGTTCTCTCAAACCCTTTTGCTTCAATCGCTGTGCTGAATTGATTTTTTGCAAGACACTCTTTACAATTTTCGTCAGCCCAATCTTTATAGGTTTTGTAGAGTTCTCCAACTGATATTCTACTTTTGGCATCAATAGTTATTACCCCCTCCTCTTTGGATAAAAAAGTTTTAACAACATCAGCAGTTTCCTTATAATTACTGATTGCATCATCGACACATTTACACGTTGGAAAGCCGTTTTGATACCATTTGACAGCCCCTTCAACCGCCCATGCCAAAATAGCCTCTGACTCCTCTAACAACTTGGACTCCATCTTCTTCTCAATTTGTTTATCGTCAAACGTAGCATCAAAAGGAATCACTTTTATACGTCTAAAAATGGCTTTGTTGGGAGTAACTTTAGGCAGGGTATTAACAGCTATAAAAAGCTTGAACTCTGGTCGAAATTCAAAATAATTCTGACGGAGAAAGCGTGCTACGACCATATCGCTCCCAGTCAATCTTTTCACTTTTGCTTCGTCAAATTTCTGCCCATCATTAACTTCTACTGCAACTACGAACCTTGAACCATGTAAACGAGCCTCATCAGCATTTATTAGATTACCTTTTGCTGCAAGCAGAGTCTGTGCAGGTGTTGATTGTGCATACATTCCCATAATACGTGATATAACATTCAAAAGGGTGCTCTTGCCGTTCGCACCGTCCCCGCAGAATATGAAAAAAACCTGCTCTTCTGTTAAGCCAGTCAAGGAATATCCGATTACTATCTGAAGAAATTCCATTAATTCTGCTCTGTTTTTTGTAATATTCTTTAGAAAAGAATCAAATAACTCTGATTTTGCGTTTGGATTATATTTTGTGTTTGTGATTTTCGTCAGCTTATATTTAGGGTCATGCGGGAATAGCTCGCCAGTTTTTAAATCTACAACGCCATTTTGTGTATTCAACAAATTAGGGGCTGCGTCAAATTCACTCTGCGATGCTAATATTTCAGGAACCAATCTTGCTCCAGCGATCATTCTGCTTATACCTCCAAGGTCTGTAATCGTATCAATAAAATAATGCAGCTCGTCTTGTGTGATGTCATTACCATAGGTATCTTTAATCGTGTCTCCGTATGTTATATTTGCTGATTCTTCCCTGATTGTCTTCTCAAGCACCTCCTTTGCCATATGCTCTAACCTTACTTGTGAAGGTATGAAGCGTTGTCCGTTCCAAATGCACCAAGAGTTTTTTTCCTCTACATAAAAGACCTTATCTTGATAAGCCTTGTAAAATCGTCTGCCCAGACCGAAACTGTTAAGAGCCTCTATTTTCACGATTTTATTAACTACAGCGGGTTGCTCTGGCTTGTTCTTATTTATATCAACTATGTTTTGGACTTTTTTATCGCCTTCTTGGCGTATAAAAACAGATTTCATTTTCTATTTTCCTCCTGTTATTATATTACTTATATTATGAGTTTTAATCCAAATAATTAACCTTGTTATCTGTGTCATTGCGTCATATCTGATAAAAATAGCTGTAATATCAATAACTTATATCTTGACACGGTCAATGACACATGACACACAAAAATCAGCAAGACATATTCGAGACTTTTATTTTTATATTTGTAACTCACAGACTATTGTTTAAAAGCTCTTGGTCTCTTTATACGAAATTTTTTTAAAAACTTTTTTTAATATATCGGGATGTCCGTGGGGCGATATTTTAAATATCAATATAGAGGTATGTTATTGAAATAATTTAGAAATATGTTTGACTCATCCAGCTCAAAAAAATGTCATTTGACACTTCTTGGAGCTG
>JADGBP010000529.1 GCA_015231395.1 Desulfamplus sp.
CTCAATCATCATTAATTGAAGAGAGTTTTATTTATAGAATGCTTTATTTTTTATGACTCTGTTTTTGAACTAATAAAATAGCTTGAACAAAGTTTATAAATTGAATTTGTATAAGTGTCGGGTAGAGACATTTATTTTGGGTTAATATTAAATTTTTAAGGAGAGTTGGTTACATGTCTAAATTAGTTGCCCCCCATGGTGGAAAAGGTCTGGTATGCTGCAAGCTTGAAGGTGCTGCTCTTGAGTCTGAAATTAAGAAAGCGGCTGGTCTTAAGAAAATTGAGATAAGCTCACAGGTAAAGGGCGATCTTATAATGTTGGGTATTGGTGGATTCAGCCCTCTCAATGGTTTTATGACTAAAGCAGACTGGAAAGGCGTATGTGCGGATTTCCTTCTTGCTGATGGTACTTTCTGGCCTGTTCCTGTAATGCTTGATGCTTCCAAAGAAGACGCTGCTGCTATTAAAGAAGGCGATGAGATTGCTCTTGAGAGAAATGGTCAGATCTATGCTACCATGAAGATCACAGAAAAATTTGAGATGACCGAAGATGACAAGAGATGGGAGAGCGAAAAAGTTTACAAAGGTCATGGAGACGAATCCTCAGATGCAAAATTCTGGGATATTGCCATGAAAGATCACCCGGGCGTAAAAATGGTAATGGCAAGAAAAGAGTTTTGCCTTGCTGGCCCTGTAAAAGTTCTTTCTGAAGGCGAGTTCCCCGAGAAATTCAAAGGTGTTTATCTTACACCTGCTCAGACAAGAGCTATTTTTGATGAGAGAGGCTGGGCAAATGTTGCTGCTCTTCAGCTCAGAAACCCGATGCACAGATCTCATGAGCATCTTTGCAAAATCGCAATTGATGTTTGTGACGGAGTTCTAATTCATTCTCTCATCGGTAACTTGAAGGCCGGTGATATTCCTGCAGACGTTCGCGTAAAATGCATTGATACTCTTGTGAAAGGCTATTTTGTAGAAGATAAGGTTGTTCAGGGCGGATATCCCCTTGATATGCGTTATGCTGGTCCAAGAGAGGCTCTTCTTCATGCAACATTCCGTCAGAACTACGGTGTAAACAAGATGATCATCGGTCGTGACCACGCTGGTGTTGGCGATTTCTACACACTGTTTGAGGCTCAGGAAATCTTTGATATTATCCCAACTCCTGCAGAACCCGGCAAAGCACTGGGTTGTGCACCTCTCAAGATTGACTGGACATTCTATTGCTACAAATGCGATGGCATGGCCTCATTGAGAACCTGCCCACATGGAAAAGCTGACCGTGTAGTTCTTTCCGGTACAAAACTTCGTCATGCTCTCTCCAACAATGAAGCAGTAGTTGACCATTTCGGTCGCGAAGAAGTTCTTGTAATTCTCCGGGCATATTATGCAAGCCTGACAGAGAAAGTTGAAGTAAAACTGCAGAGCCATGCAGAAGGTTCAAAGATGTAATGTAAGACCAGTCATAAAACATGTAAGTTAAGACCATCATAAATATCAAAAATATAGGATAAATGTAGTTTTATGTTTTAATTGTTTTTGACAGATTTGTGATTGTTTGATTAATAGAAAAAGGGGACTTTTCTGTAAAAGAGAGTCCCCTTTTGATTTTATCCGTTGTAAAGTAAAAAAAAATGTTTGAATCGATCTATTCACGAAAAAAGCAATTAAAGCTCCTCCGGTGTAAAAGCCACAACTCTATCAATGGTCGAAGCATTTGTGAAGATCATGACAAGTCTATCCAAACCAAGAGCTATACCAGCAGTTGGAGGCATTTTAGTCAGGTCATGAAGGAATTTTTCAGGCATGGGCATAAGTTTTTCACGCTTGTTTTTAATGACTGTTTCAAGCCTTTCTCTCTGTTCCACCGAGTCGATAAGTTCCGAGAAGCCATTGGCAAGTTCAATACCTGCAATGTATAATTCAAAGCGTTCTGCAAGGCTGGTATTGCCTGATTTCAGTTTTGCAAGTGCTGCCCTTGAAGCTGGATAGTCGTAGATAAATGTCGGCACTTCAAGCCCAAGACAGGGTTCAATTTCAAATGCCATGATTTCATCAAAACAGCCTTTT
>JADGBP010000052.1 GCA_015231395.1 Desulfamplus sp.
GGCTCCTGGGTCACAATTGAGATTCTGCTTCTGAGAGAGTCCAGAGCGATATCCCTGATATCTTTGTCATCAATGCTTATCTTTCCTTTTGTCACATCATAAAATCTTGGAATAAGGTTGACAAGGGACGTTTTTCCTCCACCGCTCATGCCCACAAGTGCAATCACTTCCCCTGGTTTTACATGCAGGCTGATATTGTTCAGAACCCACTCGTCATCATTGTTTTTCTGATATTTAAAGCAAACATTTTCAAACCTAACACCCATTCTATTATTTTTTTCAAGCAAGTTGCTATTTTCAAGCAAGTTGCTATTTTCAAACAAGTTGCTATTTTCAAGCAAGTTGCTATTTTCAAGTAAGTTGCTATTTTCAAGTAAAAGAGCATTGGGAGATTCAACAATTTCAGACTCCTGCTCCATGATGTCATAAATACGTGTCACGGCAGCCAGCCCCTCTTGAATTGTATTGTTGAGCTTGGTAAGTTTTTTCACAGGGTCGTATAGCATCATAACTGCTGTCAAAAAGGAGAAAAAAGTGCCGGTTGTAGATGCTCCGCTGATAACCCTTGAACCTCCAAACCAGATTATAAATGCGATACCAAGTCCTCCCACAAACTCCATGACTGGCGAAGACAAAGATTTTGCAATAACGGATTTCATCTCAAGCCTGAAAAGAAGCTCGGTTTTATCTCTGAACCGCTCTTTTTCATAGGATTCCATTGTAAATATTTTTACCACTTTGGTGCCGGAAAAGGTTTCATGCAGAAATACATTGAGATCAGCCATTGCCTCCTGACACCCTGTGCTGAAATGGCGTACACGCCTGCCAAATAGAATAACGGGATAAAACGCCGCCGGAAGAATGAAAAATGCTCCTACCGCGAGTTTCCAGTCCATGTAAAAAATAACGCATGTCAAACCGATCACGGTAAAAAAATCACGCAAAAGACTTGTCACCGCAGTTGAGACCATTCCTTTTACAATGTTGACATCATTGGTGATTCTTGACATAAGCGTACCGGTTTTTTCTTTATGAAAGAAAGATAACGGCAAATCAATAATTTTTTCGTACAAGGCGTTTCTGAATGACTTGATCACCTGTTCTCCAACAAAACTCATCAAGTACTCCTGTCCGTAGGTTGCAAGACCTTTTAGCAGGAAGATGACAATTGCGGCTGCGGGAATGAAAAAAAGTCCGGTTTTGTCTTTGTTGACAAAAATATCATCCAGCATGGGTTTTACAAGATACGCGGATGCCGCAGTAGATGCTGCCACGACCATCATGCACAGCATCGCGAAAAAGAACTTCTGCCAGTGCTGACTGATAATTTTGAACAGTGCCCTGTATCGCTCTCTGTGATGAATACCTGACATGTTAAATATTGAAGTATTAAATATTGAATTTTTCATGGGTTGCTTTGATTGTTTCTCATGAAAATATTTTTTTATTTTCATGACGCAGAGTGCAGTATAATTTAGCAGTGAATATAATTTATGATGACGACCATTTAGAAATATTGTCAATATCTTAAAAATGTGAGACCATACTGTAATATGAAAAAGAGCACAATACTATTTTTGTTTTTAAATCTCTACCAGTTAGTCTGGCGTTTGGCACTGCCCATTCTGAGAAGAAACTTGCGGCTACGTCAAGGTATCAAAGAACGGACATCTGCTGACCATCTTAAAAAGGCAGATATCTGGATACATGGTGCCTCTGCTGGTGAATGCTATCTTGCGGTTGAACTTGTCAAAAATCTTTATAATAAACCCGATGGGAGTCAAAGTATAGCTAACTCTCCCAGAAGTAACTCTCCGGCACAGCCAACAAAAATTTTACTCACCGCAACCACCATTCAGGGAATGGAACTTCTTTACCAAAGCCTCTCCCCTCTGACCTTGCAGAATATATCCTGCGGTAGCATACCTGTCGATATAACATGGTTTCCCTTTGATATTCCAGACCTCATGGAAAAAGCTATCTGTAAAGTCAAACCAGATCTGATTGTTCTTCTTGAAACTGAACTTTGGCCATCTCTTATGGTCGCTGCAAAAAAACATAAAATTAAAATCGCCATTATAAATGGTAGATTATCCCGAAAAAGTCATAGAAACTACATGAAAACCAGATGGTTATGGCAGCAGATTCAGCCTGACGCCATTCTTGCCATCAGTCATACAGACGCTGAACGGTTCAAAGACATTTTCCCATGTGCCAAAATAGATGTCATGCCCAATATGAAATTTGACACTCTCCTTACGAAATCGAAAATAAATAAAATCAAAAATATAAAGCTATTACCCGCCAATATACCTGTTTCTATTCTTGCATCTATACGCATGGAAGAGGAAGACGATACCATGATAATTCTGGACGAGATTATTAAACAGTTTCCAGAGCAGTTGGTGTGCTTATTTCCAAGGCATATGCACAGAATTGAGTTCTGGAAAGAGGCACTTTCGGCAGCAAATCACAAATGGATACTAAGATCAAATATAGACTCATCCTTTTCTACTATAGACTCGTCCTGTTCTGCTATAGACTCGTCTTGTATAGACTCATCCTTTTCTGCTATAGATTCATCCTTTTCTGCTATAGATTCATCCTCTTCTGCTATAGATTCATCCTCTTCTGCTATAAACTCGTCCTTTCCGGCAAGAATAAAATCCGTCTTGCATGGAACAGTTATTTTATGGGATATATTTGGAGAGTTGCAAAATGCTTACTCTAATGCCACAGTAGCGTTTGTGGGTGGAAGCCTCAAGGCTCTGGGAGGACATAACTTCATGGAACCTCTCGCTTCAGGGGCGGTAACGGTCACGGGACCTTTTATTGATGATTTTGCATGGGTTGGAGAAGATATATTTGACAGTAAAATGATTAGAAAGGCAGCCAATAGAGATGAAGTTATTGAGTTTATTGTTTCAACCTTGAAAGATCCTCCTGACAGAAAATATATTATCGAAAAAGGATTAGGGTATCTACGGACTAAACAGGGCGGTACAGCAATGGCTTGTAAAATGATAAAAAATTACATATAAATCAATACTTTTGCCAATCATTAAAGTTTTATCATGAAAACACTTTTGCTTTTACCGTGAAAACACATTCTGGTTTTCATGGTCGGAGGTGGCAGAAACTCTGCCATGAACATTTACCGTGAAAACACATTCAGGTTTCCACGATCAAGGGTGGTCGGATTCCGACCATGATCGTTTATCAGAAAAAGGACATATCAAAAAAGATGACCAACAAAAAAGGCTCTATTGGAAAAAAGATATCTCTTTCAGAAAGAATAAAAATAATCTCCGGCTCTGCCTGTTATCTTGGGTATTCACCAATAATGCCCGGAACGTTTGGAGCGTTGCCGGGCATTGCCATATACTTTGGATTGTGGAAAATCATGCCTTCTGAATTTCTAAGAGCCTCGCTCATTGGCGTTGTAGCCGCTCTCATGCTCCTTAACTATTACTTAACTCCATGGGCTATCCGCTACTGGAAATCAAAAGACCCGTCACAGTTTGTTTTAGATGAGATCATAGGATTTTTGTCTGTCCCCATTTTTTATGGTGCACATGACTTTCACAAAACCGCATTGGCAGGTTTTATTTTATTCAGGATTCTGGACATGATAAAGATTTTTCCAGCAAGCTATGTTGACAAAAATGTAAAAGGTTCTACTGGAATTATTTTTGATGATGTTATTTCGGCAGGATATGCGGCTTTAGGTCTTTTTATTCTTGATCAGATTAAATTTTAAAAATACCCGCCTCTCTCAAAAATATCTGCCTGGCTCAAAATTTTCTGCCTGGCTCAAAAATACCTGCCACCCTCAAGATTCAGGAGATATCGTTTAATATCAAGCCCGCCTGAAAAGCCTGTAAGAGAGCCATCAGCACCAATGACCCTGTGACAAGGAATTATGACAGGAATTGGATTTTTTCCCACAGCTCCGCCTACTGCACGGCATCCTTTAGACCTGCCGACGCGTTCTGCAATATCTTTATATGATGCTGTAGTTCCAAATGGTATTAACGTCAGCAATCTCCATACATTCTGCTGGAATAAAGTACCTTCAGGATCAAGGGGAATTGAGAAAGTTGTCAGTTCTTTGTTAAAGTAGGCACAAATTTCATCTGATGTTTGTTTGAGGTAGTTAAAATCTTCAGTCCAGTCCGGATTTGGTTGCATAATGTTACCGTTGAAAGGTAAAAAAAGCTTTTCAAGCCCCTTTTCTCCTTGTACAGCAAGAAGTTTCCCCAATGGAGTTTTTATGTAACAGTACGTTTTCATATCAGTATGTTTTCATAACAGTATGCTTTCATAACAGTATGCTTTCATCAAATTCTCCAAGGAAACCCCTATCCTTTATGGTTTATGGGTACTTTATGGGCTTTATGGTTAGGGGTCGTTGACGGTTTGTTCAAATATTAAAATCATTCATGGTTTGCTGATTCAATAATAAATGATATAGGAAGAACATGCAGATTCCTGCTTTTTTCCTGAGTTATTCCCACCTGCCAACTTGTGCATAATGCTTTTCCATCCATCAATGTATTGATGCTATTTGCAATACCTTTAAGATTGATAATTGGATGCCGCTCAAAAACAGTAGGTAATCCATAGGTTAGATTACAAGCAAGGCACTTGCCTGGTCTTTGTTTAAGATGAAACTCAAACAGAAGCTTATTTTTTTCCATGCCCTTGAACTCCAGACTAATATCATAAGCCCCTTCTGAAGCGTCTCCGTAAAGAGCATCAAAGAAATTATCTGCTCTGTCATTAGGAAATATCTCATCAAGTTTTTTTCTTGTAAAAATATCTGAACCTTCAATTAAAATCATGGCAATCATTTTCTCCAGAGTTAAAATTGTTCTAAAATCAATGTCCTATTATCACAGAAATCAAGAATTATAAAATATTTACTGTGAAAATACAGATTGATTTTTTTCAGCTTCAGGGATTTTGCTCTGTCAGAGTTATCTTCACCGGCACTCCTATAAGCTCTTCCAATTCCTCTGAAGTATTGTTAATAAGTTTTTCCAGATTTTTTATCTCATCGGAAAAAAGAGAGTCGTCAATCACCAAGGCAATACCCAGAATCTCGGTGCCGCCGTGGCGGATCTTTTCCAGAGCACACCTTGGCTCGTTCACTCTAAGAGCATCTTTAAGATAAATCTTCACCTGCTCTCGTGATATTTTGATGCCGGATATTATCATCATTGTATCAGCCCGTTCCGGCAGCCACTGCATGGTAATCAACGGAGAACCGCACTCACAGGGAGCTGTTATAAATCGTGCCATGTCACCGGTACGAAATCTTATCAGGGGAAATGCCCTGGCAGACAAGGTTGTGAGAACAAGTTCTCCTGTCTGCCCCAATGGGATAACATCTCTGGTAACTGGATCAATTATTTCCGGCAAAATATGGTCATCATTAATATGCATACCGCAGTGATGCAGACATTCAAATGCGATGGCAGGTCCCGGGATTTCACTTAGTCCATAGTTTAACCATACATCTACATGTAGATGCTCTTCAAGGTTTTTAATCTGCTCTGTATCAACTGGTTCTCCTACCAAGACTATTCGCTTGAGATTAAACTCATTGGGATTACGTTCGTTTTTAAACATATACTCCATAAGCTGCTCGGCAAAAGCTAAAGTGGTCACTAAGGTGGTGGTTTTATAATCCCGAAGCACCATTAGGGTTTTAGCAAGAGAAAGTGGAGAATTTGGAATTACTCCTGCTCCCATGTTCTCTGCACCATCTTTATAATCACGTCCCCAGTTGGCAAGCCCGGGCGGCAAATTGATCTGAAGGATATCCATAGAGGTCACTCCGGACGCTTCAAGGCTTCTGGCAACAAGTTTTTGCCAGATCATAAGATCTGTTTTGGTGTAACCACTTATAGAGGGGTTGGTGCCGGTTCCCGAAGCAGTATGAATTCTGACAATATCTCGCAGGGGAACAGCAAACAGTCCATAGGGATAGTGGATTCCTAAATGAGATCGATCCATAAAAGGCAGTTTCTCAATGTCACTCAGAGATACTACATTTTCAGGCAACATGGAGCTTTCAAGAAGACGGTTACGATGAAAAGGGACATTTTTGTATGCACGATTGAGAGTGCACTGGAGACGTTCCAGCTTGAGCTGATTTTTGTCTTCAACAGTTAAATTTTTCATGCGATGCATTACCATTTTAATATTTTCCCCTCATTATCACATTATCAATAGACTCTCTACAAAATGTCTAATCTCTGCCATCATAAAAATTTCCATAATCCTTTCCAAGATATGCTCTTTTTACATCATCATCTACAAGAAGTTCTTGTGCACTTCCCTGAATAACCATTTTTCCGGTCTCCAGCACATAACCCCGATCTGCTATCTTCAAGGCTGCTCTTGCATTTTGTTCCACCAGTAAAATGGTTACGCCCTCTTGCCTGAGTTTTTGAATGACAGCAAAAATCATCTCTACAATTTTCGGGGCAAGACCCATAGATGGTTCATCAAGAACCAGCAACCTTGGTCTTGCCATTAATGCTCTTCCTATTGCAAGCATCTGCTGCTCTCCTCCGGAAAGGGTGCCTGCAAGCTGATCTGCTCTCTCTCTTAAAATAGGAAACATATTCATAATCATTTCAAGATCATGATCTACCTGTTTTTTTAACCCCTTTTTATAAATGGTATAGGCACCCATTTTCAGGTTGTCCATGACACTTAGAGGGGAGAATATCTGCCTTCCTTCAGGTACCATGCTGATACCTTGGCGAACAATGGTTGTGGGAGACATTCCCTTGAGATTATGATCTTGAAAGAGAATTTCACCTTTCCATGTGGTCAGAAGACCACATATGGCCAACAATAAAGTGCTTTTGCCAGAACCATTTGCACCTATTATCGAGATAATCTCTCCCTGTCTTACCGAAAGACTTACACCTTGTACTGCCATGATACTGCCATAACTGCACTTTAAGTTTTTTATTCTGAGCATAAAATTCTTTTATCCCTGCCTCAGATCTATTTCCATTAATACTTCATTAGTCTGAATTACTCTTCCCCTTCTACCCTTGTCCTAAATATGCCTCCATAACCGCCTCATTGTTCTGCACTTCTCTTGGCGTTCCTTCGGCAAGTTTCATTCCACGATCAAGAACAATGATTTTATCGGAAATTCCCATTGCAAGGCTCATGTCATGCTCTACAAGCATCATGGTAACTCCTTTTTGTTTCACCTTTTGAATAAGATATCCCAAAGCTTCAGTTTCAACCGCATTAAGTCCTGCCGCAGGTTCATCTAACAAGAGAAGTTCGGGTTGTGAGGCTAATGCTCTTGCAATCTCTGCCATTTTCTGCCGTCCCACAGGTAGTTCTCCTGCTGGACGACGAGCATATTCTGTTAATCCTGTGAATTCAAGAATATTTTCAGCACTCTCTTTAGCCATTTTTTCTTCTCTCTGTACCCATGGCATCCTTGTTATTGCCCCCCAGAATCCGCTTTTGGTTCTAACGTGCATACCTACAAGTACATTTTCAAGAAGCGTCATGCTTGCAAATAGTTCAACATGTTGAAAAGTTCTGGCAATACCTGCCTTTACCAATTTATGAACTGGCATATTTTTTATAGGCTTTCCCAGAAAATGGATCTCGCCTCCATCAGGAGGGTAGATTCCAGTGATCATATTGAACAGTGTCGTTTTGCCCGCACCGTTTGGGCCTATGAGTCCACACACAATCCCTTTTTCAATTGAAAAAGAGATATTGTCCTGTGCCTTGACTCCACCAAACATTTTGCTCAAAGATGAGACTTTTAATATTTCCATGGGCAACGGGTTATCTGAGTTTTTTTTATCAGTCAATATCTTTTCCTTGTTCAAACTATTATCTTAAAAATACATTTTGGGGGCTTGATTCTAACTTCGTCTTTTTTAACTTTTTGAGTCTGTCTGAATCACGGATTGCCACGGATTAAAAGATTACACAGATTTAAAAAAACAGTGAAATCCCTGTAATCAGGTTAATCCGTGAGACTATTAACTGATCATTTTTGCCATGGCTTTACCATAATCTTGAGCCATAACAACGCCTCCCTGTAGCCAGCTTGCTTTAAGCATAAGCGGTGATCCAGTCATTTTCATATTATAGATATTTTTCATAGTATCAAAAATTCTTTGAGGAGCCTCTCCACTCCATCCAAACGCACCAAATGAACCTCCTGGAAGATCTTTAAGCTCAGCCCGCTCCGCAATGAACAAAACCTGCTTCATTGCGGGGATCATCTCTCCGTGATAAGTAGAAGAACCAAACAGATAGCCATTAAATCCATTAAGATCTCTTTCGTTCTTGATTTGAGTGGCATTTTTAAGGATTGCAGAGTGTCCTCCTATTCTTATCCCCTCGGCAATAAGTTCTGCTATTTTTGTTGTTTCCCCTGTCCTTGATGCATACACAATTAAAAATTCGCCCATAGTGTTACCTCCTTAGTTTTACCGTAAAAATACTTTCTGATTATTGATTGCCAATTTACTTGCCTGGAAAGCTATAGTTTAATTTGATATAGTAATAGGAATTTCCATTTTTTTAGACATTATATCAAATAGTTGTTAGTTTGACCCCGGCTTACGGCTTAACCGCTGAATCATTCCCATTACAGAATAGGTCAATTGTGCTGCCGCAAAATCTGATGCATAGTCTTTATCTACAGGAGCAAGTTCAACCACATCAAAACCAATCACCTCTCTTCCTGTAATGCTTTTTCCAAGCAGAGTAAGAGTATCATGCCAGCCAATACCCCCTGGCACCGGTGTGCCGGTTGCCCTGATTACAGAAGGATCAAGCCCATCAACATCTATAGTAATGTAAATTTTTTCAGGGAATCCTTCAGGAAGAAGAGTATCAGGCACACCTTTAAGGTAAAGTTCCCGTGCATCAATAAAGGGTATATTCTCCTCTCTTCTGAAGAGTGCCTCTTCTTTGCAGATTGCCCGTACACCCAGTTGAAACAGGGCAATACCAAGTTCATCAACAGCACGACGCATTACACAGGCGTGGCTCAGTTGTGTGCCTTCGTAGCTATTTCGCAAATCAGCATGTGCGTCAATCTGAATAATGCCAAATGGTTTGTGCATGATTCCAGTTTGTTTAACAAGAGCTTTTTTCAGTGCTCTCAATGCCCCAAGAGTAACAGTATGCTCTCCGCCAAGCAGAACCGGAATGGCATTAAATGACAATGCTCTGGTTACTGCCGATTCAATACGATCAAGAATCATCTCAGGACAACCATGGCAATTTACCGGAGCAGTAGTGTGAATGCCAAGCTCAAGAGGTGCAGAGCCTGTTAGCTTGGTACTGCCCTTGTCATCTGTTTGCTCCAAGGGTAAGAGGTAGTCCCAAACTTCACCCTCAAGCTGATCAGAAGCATTCAAAATAGCTTGAGGCCCTGCTGCAGTGCCGTTGCCATAAGAAACCGAGGATTCCATTGGAGCAGGAATCACATGAAAAAGTGAGAATTCTTCTCTGTTTTCAATGATTTCTGATGCTAAAAATATAGATGAACTCTTTTTTTCTCCCATTAAAACATGGGTCATTTTATGATTTATCCTGTAATTTATTTGAGTGTAGCCTTTTTAAATTGGAACATATGCTATGCGGCCTTTTTCTTTACGCTTACGCTACCCACACTCGCACAACTATCTTCAAGTTGGCATAGATGAAGCGTTTTGTGATAAAGTCTGTTCCTTTCTATAGTCATATGGAAAGTCCAATAGGCATCCCAATCATTGCTTGTATAAACGGAACGCAACAACAGTGTGGATTCAGCCCCTTTAATCGACCAGCGTCGTCCCGTTCCTTCCATACGATCCTTTACAGTATGACCGCAGGTTGACTCAACTACACCTGTGCCGATAGGATAGCCAGCTTCCAGATACTT
>JADGBP010000530.1 GCA_015231395.1 Desulfamplus sp.
AAAGGTTTTGGAGGAAAACCCAGAAAACCAAAGCCCAAATTACCACCACACCTGAAACGTGTTCCTGTTAATGCCCGTATTCAGCAGTGGATGGTGGATAAATTGAAAAAGAAGGGAGAGGTCGGATGTGTTTTAGAGGAAATACTCATTAACGCTGGTTTTGAATATCATGAACCTGAGGTCAAAGAAACGCTCAATTTCTGATATTTTTTTGTACTAACTGGGTCAATTTTGTTGACCGCTACTGGGTCATTTGTTTTGGTCATTGACAGTTGTAATATCGCCTTTGATAATTTTAATGTTTGTCATGGTTTTCCTCGTTTAATAGTTTCATAATTTTACTTGTCTGTAAAACTGTATATCAAAACAATAGGTAGAAATATTTACATTTTTTGAAACATTATATATAAATTTATACGGACTGCGAGTTTATAAAAATATGTACTAATGGGAATACCGACAAATGAATACAGGGGATACCAAATATTTATTGAATCTTGCTGGATTTGGTCTTTTTGCAGTATTCTGGCCTTATTGTTCAGTTTTTTTTCATGAAACAGGATGTGTCATATTTGCGAAACTGGCTGGGATGAATCCCTATAAAGTTCGGGTTGGAAAAGGAAAGATACTGTTTGTATTAAAACTACTAACAGTTGAATTTGAATTTTGTGATTGCCCAGTTAGTGGATTTACATTTACGAATCATGGCTCTCTGGATAAATTAAAATCCCGAACTTTGTTATTACTACTTGGGCGATTGTCAGCTAATTGCGTTATCATTGTTATTATCATAACAGCATGGAAATTTTTTGATGATAAACTTATATTGATTTATGCGATGTTCATTGAAGTTTGTCAGTTGATTGCAAGATTATCCGCAGGCAGAAGCATGATCGCCATTTTATCTTCAAAATCATATAGTGCTATAAAAACTATGTATCATGATATTTATAAAGAGCTGAATCGCTATCAACAAGAACATACTATGTTACCCGAATCATTTTTAAACAATGATTTGTCAATGTTTGCAATTTTTCTTGCAGGAGTAAATGCTTTATCTGCAAATAACTTTACCCCATGTGCAACTTTTTGACATTCATTTAAAACTGCCTATTTTTCTTTAAAAACATTATTTTTTAGAGAAAGGAGACAGACATATGTTATCTATAGAAGAATTTATTGTTACGGTTTTTTGTTATACTGATGATTATCTTAAAGCGATATCAAACGGACAAAAAATTCGTAAACGTGGATTTGACCCATCTCTCAGTGATAGTGAAATTATCACAATGGAGATTGTCGCCGAGTTTCTTGGAATTGATACCGACAAAGGAATTTGGGAGTATTTTAAACGCCATTGGCTGCATTTATTCCCTGGACTCAAATCCCGTACAACTTTTCTCCGGCAGGCTGCCAATCTTTGGTATTGGAAACAGAAGTTGTTGAAAAAATTTGCCAAAAGCCTCGGAGCTTATGATGACAACGTTCATCTGGTTGATGGCTTGCCAATGCCGGTTTGTCATTTTAAGCGGGCTTTTTTTTCCAAAATTTTCGATGGATACGCGGCATATGGATATTGTGCATCCAAAGATGAAAAATATTATGGCTTCAAAGGGCATCTGATTGTAAGTTTAGATGGTATCATAACCACTTTTAATGTCACGCCTGCCAACGTTGATGAACGCGAAGCCATATTGGAAATGGTACCAGACATTAAAGGTCTGATTATAGGAGACAAAGGTTATATTTGTCAGGAATTGAAAAGTAATCTGAGTCAAATGGGGATTGATCTGCAAACCCCTCTCAGGTCGAATATGGAGGATGACCGAAATCCCCGTGTTGTGAAATTGATGACATCTATACGCCGGCGTATAGAAACAGTTATCGGACAACTCACTGAGCGATTCAATATTGAAAAAGTACGTGCCAGAGACCTTTGGCATCTGACAGCGAGAACTACTCGTAAACTTTTGTCTCACACAGTTGCTGTTTTTATCAATCGCCTTCACGGTCGGGAACCTTTGCATTTTGATGGTCTTGTCACTTCATAAAAGTTGCACATGGGGT
>JADGBP010000531.1 GCA_015231395.1 Desulfamplus sp.
AAGATTACACGGATTAAAAAATCAGTGACATCCGTGTAATCAGGTTAATCCGTGATTCAGACATTTTCTGATAATGACCAATCTTCGATTTTTAATGACGGTATGTTTCTAAAATCCTTATATCCGTTTAACTGCTATCTCATCGAGTTTTTTCCATTGTGTAATAAAATCAAGAAATGTCTGCTGATAGCTTTTCATAGACTTTTCAAAATTATCAATCTCAGCCATGTCTTTAACACTGGTAACCTGACGGATACGTTTTATTTTTTCATAAATCAACTCAAAGTTCTTCTCTCCTTCCACCATAATCTTTACATCACGAACTGCTTGCCCCTGATTAAACTTGATACGCACCACATTACCCAAATCTATCATATCATTAATTTCAATCATCTTGAAATTACGTTCCTCAGTATTCTGCTTCAGTGAAGCTTGCTGGGCAGCTATAAAATTTTTGCTGTTTGCAAGAAAGGTGGCCATTGCACCTTTTGCCTGAACAAAGAGAGTATCATCAGCAGCCCCGTTTTTTTTAATCCCATCAACATAGGACTTCATGATATCCTTATATGCAGAAACAGAGGTGTCCATGCTATCCAAGAGTTTGATATTTTCCTCTTTCCTGACTGTTTTTCTCAAAGTAGCTATTATAGGGGCAATGGTATCCATCTGATTGACAATTTTTTGTATCTGGTCAATATTATTAGCAGATTTTGTTTCAAGAATCTCCATATGGGCTCCTGTACCAATTGTCATAAGGATATTCATTGACCTTAGCTTGTCATCTCTTTCGGTCATCTCAGTTGCTAAAGCACTTTTCTGATTTTCCAAATATGCATAGGCGAATTTCATGAACTCATCTGCATTTGTATTCATGGTTGTTCGTCCTGCCTTGATATCGTTTAAACCCTGTCTGGTTAATTCAATTAATTCTACATACTGGTTACGGGCAGTTTTAATGGTTTCAAGAATACCCGGAAGTTTCACTAAATTAACAGCACTCTTTTTAAGCTTATCACCCTCGGCAATGGCCGCGTCTAAATGTTTTATTTCTGACAGGGCTTCCTGATAATATTGCTCATGTTCTGCATATTCATATCCCCGCATGGCAAACATAATATCATTTGTTTGATACCTGATATCCATAGCAACATCAATCTGAGGAACAAACTCGTTTGCCAGATTGATGGATTCGGTTGCTGCCCCTCTCATGGTATAGACAGACATTCCCCCGACCAGCAGTGTGATAACAATAAGACAACCAAACCCCAATCCAATTTTAGTGCCAAGTTTTATGTTTTTAAACATTACTTTCTCCTGTTTTATTAAATCATTCTATTAAATTTAAATAATTCTATTAAATTTAATCTTACTGCTCATTATTCAATATCATACTAATATCTGATTTGGCATTCAATACCCTGTCAATATCGAGCAGAATTTTGACCCCTCCACCCATTTTTGCCATACCCAAGATATAATCCGTATCTAAAGAAGTTCCAAATTCAGGAGTTTCCTCAATATCTTCCTCCTTTATATTCAGTACTTCAGATACCCCATCGACTATAATACCAATAAATACCGTTGAATCCTCAAGCTCTGACTCAACTACAATAATACATGTCCTTTCCGTATAATCCATTGGCCTCATGCCAAATCTGAGCCGCAAGTCAGTAACAGGAATTACTTTGCCCCTGAGATTAATCACGCCTTTTATGAACTCAGGTGTTCTTGGAACTGATGTAATGGGCATCATCCCGATAATCTCCTTGACCTTCAGGATACCAATACCATAGGTTTCATCGTTAAGCATGAAGGTCAGGTATTTACCAGTTTTAATTGTTATTGCTTTTACTGCCTGACTCATTGTTTGCATAGTTGTTGTCATTTTGTTCCTCCTTTTGTGAACAATATATTTTCCTTCTAATTTCCTAATTTCGTCCATTTTTAACTCCTTTTCAGTGAAATCCGTGTAATCAGGGTAATCCGTGATTCAGACAAATTGCTCACAAAATTTTTTAAAGCGACGGCATCAGCCTCATATCTTTCATGATTCTTTTCTGTCTTGAT
>JADGBP010000532.1 GCA_015231395.1 Desulfamplus sp.
AACTTGTTTCACTTTAAAAACTTGATAACGTCAACTACCGCTGAACAGTGATGTTTAACGTAAGAGTTGATTAGGGCGACAAACTTTTTAATCTGTGTAATTTTTTAATCTGTGTAATTTTTTAATCCGTGTAATCTTTTCTGATAAAAACGCACGGACGTTTTGAGTGAGGATTTGTCTCAACCACCACGTCTGTGTGATAAACCTCTTTTATATTTTCCCGGGTAATGACTTCCCCTGGTGTGCCGTACCTGAAAAGAGTCTTTGATTTCTTGTCCAGAAGCACAACTT
Source organism: Desulfamplus sp. (assembly GCA_015231395.1). Lineage (GTDB taxonomy): Bacteria > Desulfobacterota > Desulfobacteria > Desulfobacterales > Desulfobacteraceae > Desulfamplus. Next base: position 292 of record JADGBP010000532.1, read on the forward strand.
TGTCAGAATATTCTGATGCCAAGTTCAAGTCATGCTGAACCATTAAAACAGTCAGACCGTAGAGATTTTTCATTTTCACTACTTGTTTTAAAATCTGGGCTTGATGGGAGATATCCAGATGAGAAGTTGGTTCATCCATCAACAGGAGTGCGGGTTCCTGAACCAGTGCTTTCGCAATGGTCGCAAGTTGCCTCTCTCCGCTGCTTATCTGGCTTAATGGAGATTTTCTCAAATGAAGAATATTGGTAAATTCCATATACTTCAGGGCAGCGTCCAGGTCTTTTTTGTCCTCGAAAAACTGGTATGTTTTAAAATAGGGAAGTCTTCCTAAAAGTACATACTCCTCCACAGTCATGTAAACACTCTCTGCAGCCTGCATGACCATTGCTATCTGCGATGCCCGCTCCAGCAAAGGCATGGTATCAATCTTTCTGCCTGCCAGCAGAACCTTCCCTGAAATAGATTTCACAAGACTTGGAATGGTCTTCAAAAGAGTTGTCTTGCCAGAACCATTGGGACCGATAATGGTCAGAATCTCTCCTTTTTCAACGATAAAGGAAATGTCCTTTTGTACCACTTTTTTATCATAGCCACAGGACAGATTTTGAATTTCTAAAAATGCCGTCTGGGTCATGGCAACACCTTTTCGTCATGGCAACACCTTTCCATCATATAGTTTTCCAGATAATTAAATTGGCAAAAGTAGGGGTAATCCCTTGCGGTTACCCTTCTTAAAAATTGAGATACCAAAATATTTTTCTGGAAGTCTATAGCAAACCTTTTCGTCATAACGACACCTTTTTCTGACTCAAAATATAGATAAACACAATCCCGCCGATGATTCCAGTGATAACTCCCACCGGAAGCTCCAGAGGAGAAATCACGATTCGTGCGATCAAATCGCATAAAGTCAGAAAACAGGCACCGCAAAGGAATGAACTTATCACCAGTATTCTGTGGTCGCTGCCTGCCATCATTCGCATGAAGTGAGGGACAATAAGTCCCACAAACATGATTATTCCTCCGGCAGAAACACTCAGCCCAGTCAAAAGGGATGCCGTTACAAAAAGAATTTTTCTTGTCTGAATAGTATTGACACCCAGAAGAGCTGCCTCCTCATCACCCAGAACCAGAGCGTTGAGCCTGAGGCTGTAAAACAAAGCAATGAAAAGACCAATCACTGAACCGGCAAATACCATCTTTATAAGTGCAAGGTTTGGCTCGTCCAGAGAACCCATTATCCAGAAAACAATATTGCTCAGGTCATCATGTCCAGACACTGCCATTAAAAGCATCACAAGTGAGGAAGAGACAAAACTGATCATTACGCCGATGAGAAGCATGGTGTTTGGTCTCAGACTTCCTGCTCTCATGCCCAAGGTATAGACTACAAGTATAACTGTGACAGCCCCGGAAAACCCAGCAAGAGGATATGCCACCACTCCTAAAATACCCGGAAGTCCAAAAAGAAGAGATAAACATACCCCCAAAGAAGCGCCACCAGAGATGCCAAGAGTATAGGGTTCCACCAGAGGATTTCTGAAAAGCCCTTGGAGAATGGTTCCGGCAACGCTCAATGCACCGCCAATGGCAATTCCCATAATGATCAATAGATACTTATAAATTCCGTTGTTGATGGGCCTGTAAGTGCCGAGGTTATAAGCCTTGACTACAACGGCATGGTTACAGAAGCACGGGAGCTTGCAAAAATTGCTCAAAATATTGTAGTGAAAATTCCAATGAACGTTGAAGGATT
>JADGBP010000533.1 GCA_015231395.1 Desulfamplus sp.
CTTCAACGTATCTGTTCAAGTTTTGCATCTGGATTGAAAACTGCTCAAAAAATGCTTAAACATACGATGTTCAAGGAGGGTGAAGATACCCATGAGGATGGGGATACCATGGAAACAGTAGAACATATTCTTTCAGAGATGTCCCCTGCCGAAGTTTCCTGTTTAAAAGAGATAGAAACACAACTCTCCAGATCTGAGGCAGTTGATTCCAAACTGGATACAGTAAAATGGTTTTTGACAGAGTTTCGTACAGACTGTAAAACTTGGCTTGAACATGGGTGTATCATTTTTAGTCAATATTATGATACAGCCCAATGGATAGCAAAAGAGCTGGCAAAGGCGTTTGAACATGAAGTGGTTGCTGTTTATGCAGGGATTGGTAAAAGTGGACTGTTTCGAGATGAACAGTTTAATGCCGTTGAAAGGGAAGTGATCAAGACCGCGGTAAAAAAACGTGATATCCGCCTGGTGGTTGCCACAGATGCTGCCTGTGAAGGCTTAAACCTTCAAACGCTGGGAACCCTTATTAATGTTGATTTACCCTGGAACCCTTCCCGTCTGGAACAACGCCTCGGGCGTATCAAACGCTTTGGACAGTCCCGTAAATTTGTGGATATGCTGAATCTTGTTTACAGCGATACTCAGGATGAAAAAATATACAATGTTCTTTCTGGAAGACTCAAAGACACTTATGACATCTTCGGAAGCCTCCCCGATACCATCGATGATGATTGGATACAGGATGAAGAAGGATTGAAGAAAAAAATGGACTTCTATATCCACGAACGAAAAAATGCTGAGGATGCCTTTTCTGTAAAATACCGCAGCACCCTTGACTCGGAAACTCATTTGTGGGAGCGGTGTGCCGAAGTGTTATCAAGGAGAGATATTGTCAATGTCTTGAGTGAGCCATGGTGATGAGGGGTTATAATCAGTAGAGACGCACGGTCGTGGGTCTCTACAATTTGGGTTCAATCTAAAAACAACTATACACTTTTTAGCGCCAATAATATTTAAACAGGCTCTTAATCTGTGTAATCTTTTAATCCATGGCAATCCTTGATTAAGACAGATAACCGATATTATAAACACCTTCATTTTTGTTTTCATGGTCGGGGGTGAGATAAACCCGTCCATGATGGTTTGTTTGAATTTCTCCCCTTCCCTAAAGGGCAGGGGGTTTCCTTGGAGAATTTTATGAAAAAATTATTTGGGACAGATGGAATCAGAGGCGTTGCTAACCAGTATCCCATGACTCCGGCAATGGCTATGATTGCAGGAATGGCAATTGCCCGCTATGTAAAACAAAAGGATTATAATCAAGTTATTATTGGCAGAGATACCCGAATATCAGGGGAGATGCTGGAGTCTGCTCTTGCTGCCGGCATCACGTCAGAAGGTGTGGATGTACTTACTGCCGGAATGATTCCGACACCTGCCGTAGCTTTTTTGTCATCAGACATTAAGGGTGTCGGGGCGGGAATTGTTATCTCTGCGTCCCACAACCCATGGCAGGATAATGGAATTAAAATTTTCAAGAGGGGTGGACATAAACTCTCGGACGAAGAGGAAGAGTTCATTGAATCCATGATATTTTCAATTTCTTCAGAAAATATTGAGAATCACAAAGCGTTGAGCAATACCGGACGAATATATCTAATCAGTGATGCCAAAACAAGATATTGCGGATTTTTGAAAAAAAGTTTTAATGCCGTCTTGGAGAGTAAGCATAATTTAGAGGATAATCGTAATTTAAAAAATAAACATAATTTAGAGAGAAAGTATGATTTAGAGAATAAGCATGGTTCAGATGGAGAGAATAACTTAAAAATAGTAAATAATACAAATATACCTTTGAAAATTGTGATTGACTGCTCAAATGGTGCTGCAAGCGACGTGGCACCCATGCTGTTTGATAATCCTGTCATGTTTAATACCCACTTTATTTTTAATAATCCTGATGGAAAAAATATTAATGACAGATGCGGTTCCCAGCACACGGAAACCCTTTCACAAAAGGTGGTTGAATCTGGTGCAGATATCGGGCTTGCATTTGATGGA
>JADGBP010000534.1 GCA_015231395.1 Desulfamplus sp.
TGAAGCAGAGCCAGAACCCTCTGAAGTACATTTTGCAGCATATTGTTCTGTTTTACGGACAATTTTTTCAAGTTTAGACCACTCTCCCCTGATATTTCCATAATCATCATGCATCCGCCGAAATATTTTTTTTGCCTCAATATTGAGAAAGGTCATGTGGGTAATGATATCATAAATTTCACTCATGCCTCTCGCGATTATAAAACAAATTTCGTTGTTATTGATTCTGTAGGATTTTCTTCTTCTTTTGAGGGGTTCAATCTCCACAAAAGGGGTATCTTCAAATTGATCCTCATCAGTGAGGATTATTTTTGTAGTTTGTTCAATCCCCTGAGGCAGCCGGTCTATGACATATTCAAGTCCTTTCAGCTCAACCACCCGAGGATCAGTCATGGTTCCGTATATTTCCGGACTCAATTCTCTGAGACAGTTTTCCAATGCCTTGCCAAATCTTCCAGATGGTCGGTAAAAGCCCCTGATAGCAAGAGATTCGGTAATTGTTTTAAATTCTCTGATGGCACTTCTTGCCCGTTGTGAATGAGTCAGTTCAAGCATTGAGATATCCTTTTTTTAATTGTGGAATTTTATATTCTAAAAAAGTCAGATTTATATCATAATTGATAATGATTGAAAAATAGTTTAAATTCATGTACCGTTTTTTCACTTTCACTCAACATAATTCTAAAGTTATTACGCACGATGTGTAATAAATGGAGCAGAATGAAGCTAAATAGTGTGTTGTTTTGTTTTTAGCAACGTCCCTTCATTAAAATTTTGATCCTGAAGGAGATAATATAAAGAAGGAGATAATAAATAATGATTTGTGATGTATTATTGACAAGGAAAGATAAAAAATTTATCGCTCGTGTTTTTCAATATCCTGAAATTGTAGCTGAAGATGATACTGAAGAAGCTGTATTATCTGCTACACGGGTCAAATTAAAAAAAATGTTCTCAGGTTCACGGGTTGTAAGAATTAATATTGAGCCAGAATCCTGTGAACACCCATGGTTTAAATACGCAGGTATGTTTTCAAATGATTCTGATTGGGAAGTTTTTCAAGAAGCAATTGGTAAGTATCGCAAAGAAGCAAATTTAAATACGGATATAAGGATTTTAGAAACATACCGTCATTAAAAATCGAAGATTGGTCATTATCAGAAAATGTCTGAATCACGGATTAACCTGATTACACGGATGTCACTGATTTTTTAATCCGTGTAATCTTTTACCGTGAAAACACATCTTGTTTTAATACTCCGGGGCGACCTAAATCCGGTCATGATCGTTTAATCTGTTAAAATCCGTAATTCAGACTCAAAAAAATAAAAAACAGCAACAAAGATCTGATAAACAAGTTACAGCATAGGCAATATCATACCCAAGAAAACAATAGCTGTGAGTCTAATTCAGACTGTTGCAAATACGATGACAAAGATGGAACCCCAAACATGAGTACCGCAGAATACAAGATTGCCGATGACAATTGCCTTGTGGTAGCGATAGAAGGAGATTTTCTTCTGAATACTCCCAATGTATCTTTTCAGGAGGTAATCAAAAAAATAGAGTCGTTGCCAAAACTTGCAAAAGTCAATTTTGATGCCGCCAGTCTAAGGGACTGGGACAGCTCCATTCTTAATTTCCTCAATCATATTCAATCCCACTGTTCAAGCCATGATATTCTTTTGATTAAAGATTCCCTGCCCGGAGGAGTTGAGAGGCTTCTTGCCCTTGCCTCAGCAGTGCCGGAACGCAAAGGAATCAGAAAAACTGAAATCAAAAGCTCTTTTCTTGCATCTACCGGAGATGCTGTGCTTGGTTTTGTGAAAACATCAAGGGAGATGCTGGAATTTTTAGGAGCGGTCACAGTGGCTTTTGCAAGGCTCATATCTGGCAGATACAGAATCAGAGGTTCCATATTGATGCCAATTATCAGGGAATGTTCTATAGATGCTTTGCCCATTGTTTCCCTGATAAGCTGTCTTGTGGGGCTAATTCTCGCTTTTGTCGGGGCTGTTCAACTTGTGATGTTTGGAGCACAGATTTATGTGGCAAGCCTTG
>JADGBP010000535.1 GCA_015231395.1 Desulfamplus sp.
ATTTTTATAAACACTTGGTTTTAAAAAAAAGGGATGTTTACTATATTTTGCCGGACAATGTCCATTTTATTTTTTAACAAATTCATTGAGTTATGTTAGTTTACGGCAAAAGCTGTCAGGAGTCAGTACAATCCATTATTCGCAATTTACCAGAAACCATGTGATCAGATCGAAATTTTGTAATCTATATTTTTCACTTGCTCTTGTATTTTTCTTTACCCGCTCTACTGCGAAACTGTCCCCTGTCTTCAATTTAGCAAGGATATCTTTTGTTTCTGCTCCTGCCCGTTTTTTAATGGAGCCGTCATTCTGGATATCCTCTTCACCTGATTGTGAATCAAGCCACTTTCTCATAGCGTTTACAAGTTCTTTTATTGCCGATTCTTCTCCTCTTTCAATTTTCTCCGGGACAAATCGAGATTCTTTCCTGTGCTGAGAAAGTGCATCTAAAACCTCTTTCTGATTCAGCAGCACCTGTTTTCCGTTTTTATTTATGTAGATCAAGTCATAGATTTGATATTCATGGTTTAATACTTTTGGTGGCTTGGAAGGATAACCGAGTAAGGCTATAATTCCCGTTTCCGGGCAGACGGATTGATTGGCTTTAAAACCTGTATAAACGCCTTTGGGCATTTTTTTGTAATACTTTTCATCTTTTTGAAGCTCTTCAAGCAGGTCTTGACGAAAGTCTTCAAGAGATAAATTATCAAAACCGAGACCTGCATCATTTTTTTCAATCTCATCCCATGAAGTCTGCATCTGCAACAGCATTTTTTTGTTCAGTTTGTCTTCAAAATCATCATCTGATGCCATTTCTCTAAAACTGTCTGAAAATTCAAGATGAACCTCAGAGCCTGCAAGTTTCATCATTGTCATGCGCTCTTCGATTCTGCCTTTAAGATTCAGATAATTGTTTATATTATCCGAAGGCCAGTAATTGATGCCGTATATTTCTTTGTTTGGTGAGCCAAGCCGGTCAATACGACCGAATCTTTGAATAATTCTGACCGGATTCCAGTGTATGTCATAATTAATAACCATATCACAATCCTGCAGATTCTGGCCTTCACTTAAAACGTCAGTGGTGATAAGGGTATCTATTGGTGTTTTTATTTGAGAATAAACTTTTTTCTCATTCTCTGCTGCCCATTCTAACCACTGGTTGTATTGTTCCACTTTAGAAATGTTTTTTTCATCGGGAGTAAAGTCCCATTCTTTTTCGTTAAATAATTTGGTGAAGGGGGCAAATCTTTCAAGGATCGGTTCGAACAATTTTGTTTCATGTTCAGAAGAATCTGTTTTAGAGATATCACCGCTGACAACAGCCATTTGAGTAAAACCTCTTTTTTTAAGCTGCTCAAACAGATAGAATGCTGTATCTTTGTAAACTGTAAAAATTACAACTTTTTGGTTGTCATTATTATTACCGGATTTTCTTTTTTCTTTAATTTCTTCAATCAGTGATTGAAGTTTGTCATCTTTACTTTTATGGTTTTTATTGCCAACCCCTTCATTTTTTATGATTTTTCCAAATTTTTTCAGATTATTAATTAATGATTCAAGTGCCTCAATATCTTTTTTAAGATCTGCTTTATAGTTATTAAGGTTACCTGCTTTATCAATATCCGATAAAAGAACCTTTCTTTTTTTGCCAAGTATAGTGGACCCTGTTTTTAAGACAGTAGTTTAAGCTGTAATCAATAAACAATCTGAAAGGATATAAGTAATTATGGTATCTAAAAAACGTAGGGTTCACACGCCTGAGTTTAAGGCGAAAGTAGGTTTGGAAGCATTGCGGGGAGTAAAGACAAGCAACGAGATTGGTCAGGAGTATGGAGTCCATCCTGTTACTGTTGGGCAGTGGAAAAAAGCTATTCAGGAACAAGCTAAAACGCTGTTTGAGGGTAAGCGGGCACCGGAGTCGATAGCTGCACACCGTGAGCCGGAGCTGCTGTATAGCGAGATTGGCAAGCTGAAGGTAGAGCTTGACTGGCTAAAAAAAAAGTCCGGGATGAGCCTGCCATGACGCGGCAAAGTTGGATAGACAAAGATGATGA
>JADGBP010000536.1 GCA_015231395.1 Desulfamplus sp.
CCTTATTAAAAATTGAGATACCAAAATATTTTTCTGGAAGTCTATAGATATCCTCCTGAATATACTGATTCAGGTAAATGTCAGGCATTAAAATTTAAACAAAATAAACAATAAAGAGCATATCCATGAAAATATTAATTGTTGAAGATGATTTGATAAGCCGTCTGAAACTGGAATCCATATTATCTTCGGACGATAAAATTAATGAAAATAGCTATTTGAAACGTAATGACGATTCTGAACACATTTTGCTTGCGGACTGCGAGTTGATTTTTGCAAATACAGGAGATGAGGCAATACAAATAGCACAATCAAAACCTCATCCTGACCTAATACTGCTTGATGTCATGCTTCCTGGAATGAATGGCTATGCGGTATGCAGGGAGCTGAAAAAAGATATGAGCACCCAGAACATACCGATTATTTTCGCAACCGCGAAAACAGATGAAAAAAGCGAGGCTATGGGATTTGAACTGGGTGCAGTGGATTATATTACAAAACCATTCAGAAACAGCATCGTAAAAAACAGAGTACGTGTGCATCTGGAACTCAAGAGATATCGGGATAATCTGAAAAGCATTATAAATGAGCGTACCACTGAATTAAAAAAAGAGGTACAAGTAAGAAGAGATGCACAACTATTGCTTCAAAAAGCAAATGACGAACTTGAACGCAAAGTAGAAGAGAGGACTGAAGAGCTGCAAAACGCTCTTCGGCAGGTTGCTTACCGGAATCAGGAGCTTGAGCAGGAACAGTCATTTGCGGAAAATGTTTTTACCAATATCATAAATCCCCGATTTCTTGATGCCGTCAACATAAAATATCTCATATCTCCCCTGTCAGTCTTCAATGGAGATCTTTTGTTAGTCACACGAAACCTTGCAGGAGAGCAGTTTGTAATTTTAGGAGATTTTACCGGACATGGGCTCAGGGCAGCCATTGGTGCCATTCCTGTTTCAGACATATTTTATAACATGACCGAAAAAGGATATTCCCTTAATGACATTGCATGTGAAATAAATATTAAACTTAAAAAGACTCTTCCTACAGGTCTTTTTATGTGTGCCTGCTTTTTAACTATTGACCCCTTGAGAAACAAACTCTCCATATGGAACGGCGGAATGCCGGACGTGCTGATATATAAGAAAAGTGAGCATTCTATAAAAAAAGTGCCTTCTTACACCCTGCCTCTCGGCATAGTTGAGACAGACAAGTTTAATAAAACTTTTAAAGTTATGGATATTGATCATGATGACCGGATTTATATATTTTCTGACGGTGTTGTTGAAACGCTCAATCCCAATGGAGATTTCTTTAAAACAACACAGCTTGAAGAGTGCATTTTAAAAACCTCTGAACCAAAATCAATATTTGATGGAATAATCACAAGTCTCAATGCATTCAGGGCAGGAGAAAAACCAAAGGATGATATTACAATGATTGAAATATCTTATCCCGCAATAAAACAATCTGATACTGAGAGCATAATTATAAATGAGATAAATAAAATAAATAAAGAAAAAGCTGTTATGGAGTGGAAGATTGTCCTTGAACTGAATGCCAGTGTCTTGCGGACAACAGACCCTGTGCCCATGCTGATGCAGCTTGTAGTGGACAGGGAAGAGTTTAAAACCAATAAAGGTGATATTTTTACGGTTCTTTCCGAGATTTTGACCAACAGTCTGGATCATGGAATTTTAGGTCTTGAGTCATCTTTGAAAAATAAGCCAAATGGATTTACCCAATATTACAAAGAGAGAAAAAAAGCTCTCACCTTTCTTGAGGAAGGCTCAATCAAGGTAGATATGGGACATATACCTCTTGAAAAAGGGGGTAAATTTATCTTCAAGGTTGAAGACACAGGGCCAGGATTCAACTATGAAGAGGTGATGTCACGTCCAGCTGATTTAGTAGCCTCAACCCTTTTCAGCGGCCGCGGTATTATTCTGTTACGATCTCTGTGTGAAAGTCTAACTTACAAAGGCAACGGAAACAGTGTAGAGGCAGTTTATGTCTGGTAAACGTCCATGACCGGATTGGATTCGGGTCACCCCG
>JADGBP010000537.1 GCA_015231395.1 Desulfamplus sp.
TAGAACAGCAAGAACCAAAGAGATAAAAATGCCAGCTAACATGGCAATTAATGAAGCACTTTTGAGAAATTTAGACTGCTTTTCTGCCCTTTCAACCTCATCTGCTGCTATTTTAATATTGATGTGAGCAACAGCTTCAAGATGTTCAACAACTATCTTATGGAGTGGTATGGACTTATCCATAAGAATTTCGTGGAGATTTTGATAAAGTTGTTCAACCTTCGCTGCTTCTGCTATCATCTTGTCAAAAATCTTGAAAACATCTTGTGCAGAGGTTTTCATTGTAGCGTCAAATATTTTCAAGACTTCATCTTTGTCTCCTGCTTTTATGGCATCACGTATTTTAGTTACAGAGCCATGAAAATTCTTATGTGGTTCTTTAAGACTCTCAATCAGTTGATTAAGTTCTGGGTCTGTAGTTTTAAAACTTCCTAACCAACGTCCAAAGTTGCAGGCTGTGTGATCTTCTCCGCCATCAAACGACTCTCCAGCAAGAATCATAGTAGTAACTTTAAGTTCAAGAGCATAATGGTCTCCTTTGAACTTATTAAGATTACTTAAAAGTTCAGCAGGATTGTAAATTCCAAAATCATTAATCTCGTGGTGAAGCTCAACTATTTTGTTGTTAAGATTAACTAATTCTGACAGACCTTCTTTAAAAGATTTCCATTCACGAACCTCCTCTGGTGTGTGTGGTAAGGCTTCGTAAATATCAAAACTCTCCTTGTATTCTTTTCGGGCTTCTTCAATCCCCCTATACTGTTCAGCGTAGTCCTCTGTAGTAAGATTTTGAATGAGCAGTGTTATTAAATGCTTATTAACCTTATCTACAGCAAGCTTTATATCCAGAACTGATTCAACACTTGGTAGCCTTACAACTCCTATCTCATTAATTGCCTCACTGTTTTTAACAACTCCATAATAACCGAAAATGCCCAGAAGCAGAGTTATCAACGCAACTGATGCAAATCCGAGCATCAGTTTTGAGCCAAGTTTCAGATTTTTGAACATAACGTCTCCTAATTTACGAGTTATAAAAGAAATTAATTTTGACAACTTTTAAAAAGTTGTCAAATCTTTTTTCATAGTTGTGGGTGGCAAAATCCTTGGCATGAGAGTTTACGAGACCATCAATCATGGTGCTGGCGGAATTTGGTATGTTGGAATAGTTTTATCCCATTTTTTGTAGATAGCCTCCATTGTGCCGTCTGTTCGAAAATCATTATATGCTTTTGTCCATTTATTGACTATATCGTCAGGGGTATCTTTGTTAAAAGCGATAAACAATCCTTTTTTCATAATTGTAAAAACAGGTTCTATACCATCAATAGGAATCCCCAGTTTTTTTCCAGCAAATGATACCGCAATTGGACTTGCAGCCCATAGTGATATTCGTCCTGCCAAAAGTTTTTTAAGATTAAGTTCATCTTTGGGGACGCTATCAAGATTTGTAAAACCCTCTTTTTTTAAGAACTGCTCACGAACATCATCTAAATATGTTCCAATTAAATTTACCTTTTTTGCATCTTCAAGAGCATTTATTTTAATGCCAGAACCAGCTTTTGCATAAAAAATCCATACTGCTTGAGAAACAGGACCAACCCACTTGAAAAGCGGACGCCTCTCTTCAGTAAAAGTAGTAGAAAATAAAGCATGGTTTGGTTTTATCATTGTAAGCTTATAACCTCTTGCCCAAGGAACAAATTGAATAGGCGTGGTATCACCCATTTTTTTCTGCATCTCAACAATAAGCTCATATACATATCCTTTGGGATTGCCATCTTTGTCTGTAAAATGTGCTCCACTTCGAGACTCTTCTGTGTAAATTGTGAGGTCTGCACACATTGCAGATGAGGTAAAAATGGTTAAACAAATAGTCACTATAATATAGAATTTCAAAAAAATATTTTGGCATCTCAATTTTGAAGAAGGGCAACCGCAAGGGATTGCCCCTACTCTTGCCAATTTAATTATCTGGAAAACTATAGTGGAAACAATAAACAGCATAATAACTTTGTAACTGATAATTTTGTTCATCATTTTT
>JADGBP010000538.1:0-1179 GCA_015231395.1 Desulfamplus sp.
TACATGTCACCATACCAAATTGATTTTAACACCACAAACGGTCAGGTAACACGATACAACACCGGCAAACCTTTTGCTGATCCTGCCTCATGGGAACTATTTGAAACAAGAACTCTTCATCCTGACAGCCGGGGATTTCACGGTGCTATAAATCATGGTCAATATATTTACTTTGTGCCATATCTTCGCCTTGGTAAAGAGTACAGCGGACGACTGGCACGATACAATAAATCCAGAGAATTTTGCGACCCGGACTCTTGGCTAAGTATTGACCTGACAAATTTCAACAGCCGTGCGTGCGGTTTTGTAAGCGGCACCTGTGAGGGAAAATATATCTATCTTGCCCCCTATTTTGACGGCACGGACAGATACGGTCAAGTCGCACGTTATAATACCGAAGCTGATATTGAAAACCCCGACTCATGGGAGTGGTTCGACAGTGCTTTGGTTGATTCCGGAAGCCGTGGTTTTTTTGGTGCGATAAGCGATGGTCGATTTATATATTTCATACCTCACTGCCGTGGTGTGGGGGCTTATCATGGTCAGATGACAAGATATGATACCATGCTGGAGTTTAATAATCCTTGTGCATGGTCAATTTGTGATACAGCAAGAGCTCATCCTGATTGCAGAGGATTGATGGGAGGAGTGATTCATGGTGGCTATCTATATATGGCACCATTTGAAACTGATGCCGGTGAGCACAGTGGATTGATGGTACGCCTTAAACTTGAAGCTATTGAGCCGTGGCTGTAATTATAAATTTGTATTTTACCGTGAAAACACATCTTGTTTTCATACTCCGGGGTGACCAAAATCCGGTCATGACCGTTTACCATGAAAATGCATTATTGATTTTCATTATTCGGGGTAGTCGGGTCGGGATTCCGACCATGAACGTTTACCGTGAAAACACATTCTGAATTTTTAGGGACTGAATAAAAACATGAAACGAGAATTTAATGTCGTTATTGAACATGATTCGGATGGTTACTATATAGCAAGTGTTCCTGCGTTAAAAGGGTGTCATACACAAGCTAAGTCTCTTGATACGCTTATGGAACGCATCAGAGAGGCTATAGAACTATGTCTTGAAGTTGAAGCTGACTATACTTCTGATTTACAGTTCATAGGAATTCAAAGAATAGCGGTGGGACAGTGAGCAAAATACCCAGATTA
>JADGBP010000538.1:1228-2039 GCA_015231395.1 Desulfamplus sp.
TAATCAGTATAAAGGGAAGCCATTCTTTTCTTCATCATCAAGATGGTCGATCTACGGTTGTACCTGTCCATGCTGGTGAAACAATAGGTGTTGGTTTGATGAGTCAAATTCTTAATGATTGTAATATGACAGCTCAAGAGTTCAAAGCATATCAGTAAGGCTGCTCCTTACAATGACAAGCTATACTTGTCCGATTGCCATAGAGATTAAAATTCCTGAATAATAACAATAAAACAAATTCAATTATATTAAAGAGGTTTTTCGATGGGTAACAAGGAAGAAATTATCAGTTTTCTAAAGGGTTTTATGGATAAGGCACTGCCTTCAACACCGATTGAGGACTATTTTCAAATCCCGTTTTTAGAGATGGGTGCAAACTCGCTGATTCTCATGCAGGTGCAGCAGGCAATAGAAAACAGATACCGGCTTACCATTGAGATTCCTCAATTTTTTGAAGAGCTTACCAATATGGAAGTACTTGTTGAGTATATTGAAGCCAATATTTCCGTTAGCATCAATCAGGAGGAAGAGAAAGAGCAGGTGAAGATAACAGATCAAGTGGAAATGAAGACATCAACAGATCAAGTGGAAATGAAGACATCAACAGATCAAGTGGAAATGAAGACGTCTCCGGCTGTTACTCCCATATCTTCAAATAAGACAATGATTGCTACTGCATCCCCTACCCCACAACCACAGGTCTCTTCTGTTCCAAAACAGTTTTCCTTCATGCCAAAGACAGTTGACAGCGACCTAAAATCTTCATCATTTACCGGAATTACCGGAGCCGGCGATTTCTCTCTGCTTGACT
>JADGBP010000539.1 GCA_015231395.1 Desulfamplus sp.
TCACTCTAATAAAGTGAATCAGCAACTATTAAAATTAAAACTTGGAGTCTCTTTATGGCTGAAGTTGAATCAATTAAACCACCGGCAAGTACCCGGTCAATCGTTATAAACTAATTAAAATGGAATAACAGAGTCCATTTTACGTGCAAAGTTAAGCAGCTTATGGGTAATCTCTTTACAGCGGTTAACCTGTTTTTTAATTTCACGCAATGAATCATCTATATCATCTATTTCTGACTCTTTTTTGTAATTTTCTCTTTTAAAGAGAGTCTGAATAAGTTCTGCCTCTACATTTATAACTGCAAGCGGATTATTAATTTCATGTGCTATTCCTGCGGAGAATTCACCTATAGAGGCAATTTTTTGAGATTGAATTAACTGTTCGTCTAACAGCTCTTTTTCCTTATCCGCTTTTTCAATTCTTTTTATCAAAAGTTCTGTTGTTAAAAAAGTTACCACTCCAACAAGAATAATACCAAAGATAAATACAACAATGGCACGGTTGCGGGCTTTAAACAACTCTGAAAAGGCATCGTCAACCTCCTGTTGAACAATGAGCAGCCAAGTGTTGTTTTTTAGCCATGTTTTTGCTCGAATCAGCTTTACTCCATTTTTTTCAGTTTCCCAAAGCCTTAGATCATCAAAATGCTCTATATTTAAAAAGTTAGAGTCAACAGTTTCCATAACATTTCCACCAAATCTGGCTCTTGTCTGATATATACCGTCAGTATTGATTATAAATGCTTCGCCAGTCCTTCCAAGTCGGATATTTTCCACCAAATGTCCAAACGTGTAGGCATTTATAGTTGCTCTAAGTATCCAAGATGACTCACCCTTGCCCTGTCTTACAGCTATGGGCGCATTCTAAAAAATGGGGTAAAAAACTATTTTTTTATGAGTTATATTTCATAACTCAAGTTTCGATACAAGACCATTAAGCCTAAAATCAATAGTCTCGCATTTTTTGAACACATACTGCTAATTGATAACACCATGAAACTTTGTCAAAACTCAAATTTTTAGAAAATTAAAAAAAAGCGATGTGGACATAAACTATTGAATTTAAAAGTTAATATTCGCATTGAAATTTACCCCATTTTTTAGAATGCGCCCTACAGCTATAATAAAGTGGGGAATATTTCTGTATCCTAAAAATACATCGCTTATATAAATTTGCTTTTCCATTGCCTCTTTAAACCAGATAGAGCTGCTGTAATTACGAGTTTGTAGATCATGTGTTCCCACATAGGCAACATGGTTGCCTTTATGATCAATAATCCCTATATCTTCAAAGGCATGGTTATAATCTATTTGTAGCGTGTTAAAAATTAACTTCAAAATATTTTGTTGAGAAATCTCTTCAAACGACTTAAGCTCTACAACCAATCTCATAGCTGCACTTGCTTCATGAAGAAACCTTTCAATAGACTCTTTGTGATGCATAACTATTGAAGTGAGCTGATTTTTAATTTTAGCGGTCATAGATTTACGATACTCGAAATATACTCCTCCTCCTATAAATATTACTGGAATAATAGCTACAATGCACAAAGTAATAATTATATGACGGCGTAAATTTGTATATGATTTTTTAGAAGGCGTAGTCATAATGCTGTCTCATTTATTTATAAGAGTAGAGTAAAAACCCCTATCCCTTCAGGGTAGAGGTATAGACTTCCAGAAAAATATTTTGATATTCTCAACTTTGAAGGGCAATCACAAAGGATTGCCCCTACAATGCTCTTGCCAATTTAATTATCTGGAAAACTATAGTTCACAATAAATATTAAAATTTAAACTACTTTACAAAACCTATAAGAGGCCAATATATCAAAGTACTTAGAACGCATATTAACAAAAGGATCAAACACCAAGGAACAGCAATCTTAATAAAATCCTTTTGAGTGAAATATCCTGTACTGTACGCAATAATCGTTGGAGGGCAACCTATTACTAACATAATAAATGATGTTGTCATTGGTGCTAACATTGCAACAGATTCAGCAGACATGTTCATCATCTCAGCCATTG
>JADGBP010000053.1 GCA_015231395.1 Desulfamplus sp.
TCACCTCTGATAAAAAATCGATTAACATATAATACTCCTATTGGAAATTCATTGTTAGATTGTTGGATTTAAGATAGGCGATATCTGATTTAATTTCAATAGATTATTAGAATTGAACAGCCCTGCTCGTATACGGCTCCTGTTTATCTTTATCCCCGATTAATAGGGGGAAGCTCACCTCCTCTGCTTCGTTCCTTCTATTCATCTCAATAACTCAGTATTTCGGCTCTTCAATGCCGTGCGGTTGCTTTCTATCCCTTTCGGGCAATATACGACCGCTTTCCAACACCTACTCCGATGAGAGCAGTTTTCTTCATGATCCCTGTTCCCAGGGGGACTGCGAAGAGACTTGCCCATCTCTTTAGATGGCTTGTTCTCAACTGTTCCATTTAAATGATTTCCGGAACTTTCAAATAAACTTCACCCCTTCGCAACCATCAGCTCTTTTATCTCTCTGACAGCTCCTGTGAATTACACCACAGGTCATTTCCGTTTTATCCTCCACTCCGTTACCGGGTTTCTCTGGCAGAAACTTCAACACTACTACGGGATCATCTGCCACCCTGCAAAGCATCTTGCCCTTCTTGAATCTCTTCTTGTCAGGCAATATCCTTATTACCTTAGAACTCTACAGGGCTTCCCCGGTTAATAACTGTTCCCTGTGAATAATCCCATCCTCAAGCACTTCAGCAGTCTGTCTGAGTATCGGGCTTTGCCATATTTCGCAGGCTTACCCACTGCTTCAGCCGAATCAGGTTCGCTTTCGCTATGTACCATTCACTTCCTATCGCTTCCTTCAGACCCTTCCGTTACCAGAAACGCCCTTGCGATTCAGATTGATTTCCCCTCAGACGGGGTATCTCCACTATCTTTCAAGTGGACGGGTTGACAGCTTTGCCGGGCAAACAAAAAAAACGTGAATTTTTTTCACGTTTTTTGCAAAACAAAGCATAGAGGTTATTTCAAGTTGGATTTGTTTGCAATATGGCACTTTTCGCATGATTTTAGGCAATCCATACACTCTTGCCACCCTTTTTGACCATGAGAGCAAAATTCTACAAAGGAGTCGATCCAATTTTGCCCACTCCTTGGACAAAGATCGATAAACTCCACAAATTGCACTAACTTGTCAATAGATTCGTGATCAATACTATGTTCCATTCTACACGCCATAATATCAGCTTTGTCTGGATCAATTTGTATTACCCGTGTTAAAAAATCTTTTAGTATTGAGTGTCTTTGTGTGATTTCAAGAGCTATTTTTTTTCCCTCATCTGTTAAGGTTACATATCCATAAGGCTCATAGTTAATAAGCTCTTTTTCTGCAAGGTTTTTGAGCATACTTGTTACTGAGCCTCTCTGAATTCCCATATTTTCTGCAATATCTTTGGAGCGTGCTACTCGATTCTTCTCTTGAAGTTTCAAGATAATTTCAAGGTAATCTTCAAGACTTTCTGTTAATTCAATTTTATCTGTCATTGTAGTCATTCTCTTATTCCGTCATCATTTAAAATTATTCTGCTTTGTGTGTATTGATATATTTTTTAGATACTTATCTCGGTCATAAGTTGGTGTTGCATATATAGAAGCTAAATTTATTCCTGTTTAAAGTATAACTTACATAAACATATCTTTTGAGTCAACACGACATTTTCTTAATACACACAAAAATATCTTGACATCAAATAAAGTTAGTTTAATATAACATTATTTGATGTTGTGAATCAAACTCTATAAACATAACAGTTTTAGGAGTAGAATTCAAATATGGTGTTGAAATAAGATACGGCGTTCAAGGTTCCAATATCAACATATTTATCACACTTTTAATCAGAGCGGATAATTGTCGTCATCGGACAAGGTAATTGTCGCATAATAATGGAGTTTATTATGAATAGAATGAGCATAAAATCTAAAATAGCTTTAAGAGAGATGAAGGATAACCAAAGAGGGATAATTTTATCTGTTAATGCAAACGGTGAAATGGGGCGAAGGATAAGAGATATGGGGCTTGTTCCCGGTGCTTCAATATCAATTCAAGGCAGAGCTCCTCTTTATGATCCCGTTGCAATAAGAATCATGGGCTTTACTCTGACACTAAGAAATAATGAAGCGGATTACATAATGGTAGAGTTAGAATCTTAAAAGGAAATAATATAAATGGAAACAACTATTGCTCTTGCAGGTAATCCAAATTCAGGGAAAACAACTCTATTTAACGCATTAACAGGCGCACACCAACACGTTGGTAACTATCCAGGTGTAACTGTTGAGAAAAAATGCGGAATTTTCACCTTTGACGATAAAAGATTCAATGTTGTTGATCTTCCCGGTACATACTCTCTTACAGCTTACTCTCTTGAAGAGGTTGTTGCCCGTGATTTTCTTGCCCTTGAAAAGCCTGATATGGTTATAAACATTGTAGATGCCTCAAATTTGGAGAGAAATCTATATTTATCATTGCAGATTCTGGAGATGGGACTTCCTGTTTGTATAGCTCTTAATATGATGGATGTTGCAAAAAAGCGTGGAGTAACTATTGACATTGAAAAGCTATCAAAACTACTTGGCGTTCCTATTGCTGCTACAGTTGCAAGAGATGGGAAAAAAGGCACTATAGAGCTTATAGAGACTATATCTAAAATTTTTCATACATCTAATGATAGTAATAATCAACAAAGTAATAGTAAGATTAATAATAATCGCCTGTTATCTTTAATAAAAATTTCATATGGCAATGATATTGATAATGCAATTCTTGATATTGAAAAAATTGTTAATGAATATAGCTTCTTGACTGACAAATACCCAAGTCGCTGGGTAGCTTTAAAATTTTTGGAAAATGACGAGCAGATTATAAAACTTGCACAGAAGCACGGTGATCTGTTTGATCGAGTTTTGTGTGATACTTGCAAGTGCGATCCAAATAAATGCAATATTTTTAAACAAATATCCCAACAGTGTGATACTAAATTTATTCAAAAAATTTTCCAAATAGTTACGGGCGTTTCAGAACATCTACAGCAAACAGAAGAGACCTATCCAGAAGCAGTTATAGCTGACAGGCGTTATGGATATATAAATTCTCTTCTTAAACAGGGAGTTGTTCATCATCATTATGACAGCGAAAAACTTAGAACATCAGATAAAATTGATAAGGTGGTGACGCATAGATTTTTAGGTCCGGCTATAATGGTTGCCATACTCTATTCAATGTATCATTTTACATTTACCTACAGTGAACTTCCTATTTCATGGCTTGAAGGGTTATTTGGTTTACTATCCTCTTCGTTAGATAGCATTATGGCTGATGGGTTAATAAAATCTCTTGTTATCTCAGGAGTTATTGATGGTGTAGGCGGTGTTCTTGGTTTTGTCCCTCTTATAATGTTTATGTTTTTCTTTATCGCAATTCTTGAAGATTCTGGCTACCTTGCAAGGGTTGCGTATATGCTTGATAGAGTGTTCAGAGTTTTTGGTCTTCATGGAAGTTCGGTTATGCCATTTATCATAAGTGGTGGAATTGCGGGAGGCTGTGCTGTTCCGGGCATTATGGCAACAAGAACTTTAAAATCTCCAAAAGAGCGGCTTGCCACGCTTTTGACAGTTCCATTTATGAATTGTGGAGCAAAACTTCCTGTTTTTATTCTTTTAATTGCCGCATTTTTTCAAGAACATAGAGCTTTTTTCATGTTTTTGATTACACTAATAGCTTGGATAGGCGCACTTGCTGCTGCAAAACTATTTAGATCAACAATTATAAAAGGGCAATCTACTCCATTTGTAATGGAGCTACCTTCGTATCGACTTCCTACATTTACAAGTCTTTTGATTCATACATGGGAGCGAACATGGCAATATATAAAAAAAGCTGGCACGGTGATTTTAGGAATCTCTATCGTTTTATGGGCAATGATGACCTTTCCATCTGTTCCTGCTGATATTCAAAATAAAACACCAGAGACAGCTTTAAAATACTCAATTGCTGGACGCATTGGCTCTTCAATAGAGAACATAACTCAATTTGCTGGTTTTGATTGGCGGATTAATATTGCTCTTCTTGGTGGGTTTGCAGCAAAAGAGGTGGTTGTTTCAACTCTTGGAACAGCATACTCATTAAGCGATGTTGATCCTGAACAGACAGATACTCTTGCAAAAAAGCTATCTAATTCACCTGATTTTAGACCCTTAACAGCAATAAGCCTTATTATATTTACAATGTTCTACTCGCCATGTTTTGTATCTGTAGTGTGTATCTCAAGAGAATCTGGTTCATGGAGATGGGGGCTCTTTTCGATTCTATTTAATACAGCTTTTGCATTCACCTTTGCTGTTATTATCTATCAGCTTGGTTCTATGATGGGATTTTAGTTTTAATAAAATATGGAGAAAAAAAATGAGCAAAAACAATAAAAAAATGATGATTCAAATGGGTATGTGGGGTTCTCTTGTAGGAATGGTGTCAACTGGATTTATAGACAAAAAGAGCCATATCTGGGGTGTCCAAGTGTGCCATTTATGCTGGGCGCATTCTAAAAAATGGGGTAAAAAACTATTTTTTTATGAGTTATATTTCATAACTCAAGTTTCGATACAAGACCATTAAGCCTAAAATCAATAGTCTCGCATTTTTTGAACACATACTGCTAATTGATAACACCATGAAACTTTGTCAAAACTCAAATTTTTAGAAAATTAAAAAAAAGCGATGTGGACATAAACTATTGAATTTAAAAGTTAATATTCGCATTGAAATTTACCCCATTTTTTAGAATGCGCCCATTTATGCTTGCTCACTTTTTGGGACTCATTAATTTGCTCTAAAGCCCAGTCAATGCAAGTGATTTGGTTAATATCGCCAGTCCCAAAAACTGAGCAAAGAATATGGTGCCAAAAGAAGTTTTTTGGACACCCCACATTACGACCATAAGTTGTCGTTTTTGAGTAAATAGAAAATGGATAAAAAGTAGAATTACTTAACAAGCACATATTAAAAAAGGAGTTTAATTATGAACAAAAAGAATTCTGTATCTTTAACAATTCAACAACACATCTCATCAAAATCAATATTTTCCATGGTTGCAATGCTTCTTATTTGCGGTATGCTTATATTTACCAAAACAGCTTTTTCTCAAGATGATAAGTTTGAGCCTCTCGGAGGAGAAGGGAAAAAATGCAAGATCGGACAAGATTACTATTTTGAATACAGTTTTGATAAAACACCTCAATTGGGCACAGTTATTCTTAAAATCCAGATATTTGATAAGAATGGCAACAGGGACACATCTTTAAAGATTACGGGTGATACTGGAATGCCGACCATGAGAGGACATCACGACACAGGTATGGTTGATTTTCAGCAGAATAAAAAGGGTGATTACCTGCTGCCTGTGAATATTGTAATGCCAGGTGCATGGGATATCCGTATGATTTTTAGTAAGGATGGCAAACCCATTTATAAAGGGAGCATAAACTTTGAGGTTTAGTCAGTTTAATAGTTTTAGGTATAGACAGTTCATCAGTTTAGGTAAGTTGACAGTCCTCAATATGCCCTTCTTTCGGCTATTTAAGACCATCACATTCATATTCTGTTGTCTGGCTCTGGCTACTACTTTCATACTGTTCTGTTTTCATTCTATGCCTGAGTGCCATGCATCAGATAATCTTCTCTTTTTTGAGGCACAGGGAATCTCCGGATACTCAAGTCAGGAAGATAAGGTGATATGGCACTCCAAAACCAGTGAAGATGTAATGCAGAAGCCCTCTATAGGATTTGATTATATACGTAAATTTTCCGGTGAGACCTCAGATTTTGGCTTACTGGCACTTCAGGCGCGTTTAGCATACGATGACTGGGATAAAAATTTAGAACCTCAATTGTATAATGCCTATTTCAAATACAAATATAGTGGTTCGGATATATGGATCGGGCATAACCGGCCTGCTCTGGGGCTTTCCTCATATTTTGACAGCCACGGACTGCTTCTAAACAACCTCTCCATGAACGGTTTTGGATATGATCGTGACTGGGGTATCGGAGCTTACAGGGAACTTGACTGGGGAGATATCGCCTTCTCTTTAACCACAGGAAGCGGAATGCCTATCTACTTTAAAAGTAACTATTTAGCTTCAACAAGAGTATCCAAAGGTTCTCTGAATCAGGATAATTACAATGTCGGTCTCTCGTTTGCCTACGGAGATACTCTATCCACAATGGGCTATGAGCTTATGAGTGATGAACCCGAGCTCTTTTCCATGGCAGGACTTGATGCAGCATATCTTTGGGATAATTTTGAAGCCAGATGCGAAATCATGGGAGGTCGTAGAGCATCTCTGCATAACAATTCTGAAGCCGGAAGCGAAATGATGGAACCTCGTAATATGGATGGCATGGATCATATGGGTGACATGAGTGATATGGATGAGGAGGCATATGCTCTTTTGATCAGGCTGGGGGTAAATCTGCTGGATGAGGGGCGGTTGAAATTTGAAATACAGCCTTTTGTATCTAAAATCGGCTCTGATGACAACTATGAGATTTCCTTGGGTACTTCGTATGCGCTTACACCGGATATCATGCTTCGTACCATGTATGATTATGACCACAATCTTGACGATCATAAAATTATTTTTCAGCTCTATTATTACAACAAAATATGAGGGAACCATGAAAACAACAACAAGGTACATTTTTTCTATTGCTTCCATATGTTTATTCATCTCATTTATATCTCTTTCATCTGTTCTGGTTCTGATTTCATCTGATACTGTCCATGCTGCTGTCGGCTGTGACCTCAATGACCCTGACAAGGATGTGGCACGGCTTTTCCCTGATTCAACAGGATATAAAACAGTCTATATGTCAATCGACAAGCAGGGCGGAGAGCCTCTGTTGGAGGAGATTCAAAAACGGTTAGGTGATCAATTCAAAGGGTTATATGAAACTGCGGATGTCCCTTATACTGTTTATGAAATTTATAAGGGCAAGGAAAAAACCGGCTATATTCACGGAGTCAATCAGAAGGGTCAATATGGTGGGATTCAGGTTTTTCTCGCTCTTGACATGGAGGGAAACATAAGGAATTTCTATTTTCAGAAAATGACTTCCCGTGCTGCAAAAACCTTGAGAGAATCTCTCTTTGGTTCTCAGTTTGTGGGGTTGAATCTTGCCGATTTTTATAATTACGATATTAAAACCGGCAAAACCTTAAGCCCAGGTAAAGTTGATAATATTAAAAATCCTTCGCCAGAGGCTGAATCTGATTTCAGGGCTGCATTACGTGCCACAAAGAAAAATCTTGTCCTGATGGACGAGTTTGTTTTCGGGAACAGATTTTTGAAATGAGTGGTCATTTCCAGTAAAAATGATGCGGGGGCGGCAATGCTTTGTTTTTGGTTGACCAGAGGCCGCCTCTGCAAAAGAGGAGAAAAACATGATTAGTCTTTACAAGGTATCATATAAAAATATTCTCAGAAAAAAAACGCGAAGTGCTCTTACCATCGTGGGTATTGCTCTTTCCGCATGGGTTCTGGCAAGTCTGATGGGCTTTAACAAGGGTTATGAAGCGGCTTTGAACAAAGATATAGACAACATGGGATTTCAGGTGATGCTCATGGCAAAAGGATGTCCCTACGAAGCGGCAACTCTGATGCTCAAAGGTGGAACAGGGTTGCGCTATCTTAAGGAATCTGTTGTTGCTTCCATTCTCTCTGAACCCGAGGTTGAAAGAATAACTCCCATGCTCATGCAGGCAGTATTTGACCCTAACAAGGGGGAAAGCGGAGGTATATCGGCATATTTAGGGGTAGATCCTGCAACCTTTCCAAACATGAAGACATTTTTGGAATTCAAACAGGGCAAATGGTTTACAGACCCTCAATCTTTTGAAGTGGTCATGGGGTATGAGTCCGCAGAACTTGAACAGCGAGAGGTGGGAGATAAACTTCTGATACCTGAAAAGAATGTTGAACTTACCGTTGTGGGCGTTCTCAAACGTACCGGTACCCAGGATGACGGTACCATTTTTCTGCCTATCAATACTGTGCAGAAAATATTCGGAAAAGAGGGAGAGATTACAAGTGTTGGTATCAAGGTGAAAAAAGAGGCTGATATTTCAAAGTTTGAGGAGCGACTCTACACAATTCCCGATGTGCAGGTGGTGTCACTTGCACAGGTAAAGCAGACAATAATGAATCTTATGTCCACTGCCAAGGTTATGGTATTTTCCATTGCCGTTGTTGCGATACTGATTGCAATGGTGGGTGTAATCAACACCATTTTGATGTCTGTTTTTGAAAGATTTCAGGAGATAGGAATCCTTAAAAGTATGGGGGCAATGCCGGGAGATATTTTCAAGCTCATCTGGATAGAGACACTGATTTTGTGCTTTTTGGGTGGAGTTGCCGGAAGCACTATGGCATACGGATTATCAAAAGTGACAGAAATTTTGGTACGCAAACTGCTGCCATACGCACCCACAGGCTCTCTGATCCAGCTGGATGTCAAACTGATTTGTATAACGCTCATTTCCGTATTAATAATCGGATTGATAAGCGGACTGTACCCCGCATGGCGTGCTGCAAGTGTCAGACCTTTAGAGTCCATAAGAAGTGATATAAATTGAAGCACAAAGAGAGGACAATATGACAACAGATCAAATCAGAATTAATTCAACAGATACAATCGACATTAAAACAGATGCAATCGGCATTGATTCAGCAAATACGATCAGCATCAATGCCCAGAATTTAAAAAAAATATACCGTCGTGGAAGCGAAGAGATTTGTGCGGTCAATGAAGTCTCTCTTGAGATAAAAAAGGGGGAATATGTCTCGTTTATCGGCCCTTCAGGGTCAGGAAAAACGACCTTGATCAACATTTTAGGATGCCTTGATAATCCAAGTTCAGGAATGTTATCGATTGGACAGAAAAAAGTGTTCGGAGAAGGGAAACCTCTCTCTGAAAAGTTGCTTACCAAAATCAGAAGAGAGCTGTTTGGCTATATTTTCCAGAAATTCTATCTTATTCCCACTCTGACAGTGATTGAAAATGTTCTGCTGCCGTGCATATTCTATAAAAAAGAAGTTGCCGACATTAAAATAAATGGTAACAACAGCGATGTTGCGGCTATGCAAAGAGGAGCAGCTCTTCTGGAGATGCTTGGAATGGAAAACCGGATGGATCACCTGCCGGGTCAACTTTCAGGTGGAGAGATGCAGCGGGTGGCAGTTGCCAGAGCATTGATTAACAAACCCGAGATATTGCTTGCAGATGAGCCGACCGGAAACCTTGATTCGGCAAGAAGTCAGGAGATCGGGCGGCTGCTTCGGGAGTTGAACCGGAAAGAGCAACTTACCATCATTCTTGTAACTCACAATCCTGAGCTTGCAAAAAGTGCTGACAGAATTGTTGAGTTACGGGATGGTAGAGTGTTTGTCTAAAATAAACCACACAGAAACAGCTTACTGTTATATGAAAAAACATCAAAAAAAGATAGCTGGAGACCAAAAGACAGGGGCAAGTAATACTGAATCTCCTATTACAGCAATTCCAATATTATAGCTGCCTGGTTCAAAGCCAGAAGGGGTAGTGCAACGGTTCGTGTCATGAGAGGCCACTTTGCACTTAATGCTTTGGAATTGTTACAGGTTTAGCATACTTATAGAGTGTACTTTTTGCGATACCTAACCTATTACAAATCTGCTTTACTGAAAGTTTCTTGTCTGCCATTAATGCTTGGCCATTGCTTTTGTTGCAGGTCTCCCTCCTTTTCTACCCCTTGCCCTTGCAGATTTTAACCCTGCCTGAACCCTCTCCCGAATCAAGTCCCGTTCAAACTCTGCCAACGCACCAAATAGATGAAAGAAGAGCCTCCCACCAGCGGATGTAGTGTCAATATTTTCAGTGATAGAGCGAAATCCAACCCCGA
>JADGBP010000540.1 GCA_015231395.1 Desulfamplus sp.
TCATCTATTTTTTTTTCATATAAATCCATAGACTCGGTTGTTTTTTTTATATCATCACTGTTTTTGGAGAGCATAACATCTGTCATAGCATGGTGTATTCTGAGTATATTTCCGTCAATCCTTAGTATCGCAGTACCCACAGTGTAGGGGTGTCTGTAAAGCTTTACTGTATTTTCGGCAATTTGATTCATTGTCATATTGTCTGTAATACCTGAAACAAGCATCAACAGGATTATCACCGCAAAACTCAACCCCAATTTTACACCAATTGTTAATTTGTTCATGATAGATGTTTCTCCTTTTTGAAAATTATGTAGATATAGACTTACAGAAAAATATTTTGGCATTCTCAATTTTGAAGGGCAACCACACAGGATTGCCCCTACAGTGCTCTTGCCAATTTAATTATTTGGAAAGATGTCTATTTTACAGAACATATAATTTTTATGATAATCTTGAAATTTTTCTTTGTTGCTGTTTTTCATGGGCTTGGTTCATAAGTTCCAATGACTCTTTCCATGCCTTATTACAAAATACTTTAAATTCATCAAGTGCCTCATGATGAGGCAACAAAGGCTGCCCGGGAAGGGGCGGGCCTACTGCCAGCTCATATTTTGAAAGCAAGGCAATATATTCCTGCCGTTGAAATTTGGGAATAACAATCGGAGTATATCCTGCACTTATAACAGGCAGATTAGCTAAAAGCCTTGCCAATCTGCCATTCCCATCAAAAAAAGGGTGTATTCGGACAAAAGAGAGATGCAGAGCAGTATAGTCTTCAAGTGCATTTTCAACTAAAACAGCATGTTCACGGGAAACAGCATCCTTGCCTGAAACAGCATCCTTGCTTGAAACAGCATCCTTGCTTGAAACAGCATCCTTGCTTGAAACAGCACCATCACTTGAAATAGGATCCTTGCTTGAAGAATCCACCTCTCCTAAAACTGCAATTTCCATCTTTTTGTTCATCAGAGAAAGCCAATCCTTCATTAATCCGGGAACATGTTCAGGATAAGCATATTCCATGAAAATCTGTCTGCCGTTCTCATCTACAACTGTAGTTCCATTGGGTTCTATTTTCCATGCACCAATTGGTTTGTAATAGTCCCTTACAGAGTAGCCCTGAACAACTTTGTGCAAATCAAACAGATCCTGCTCAACGATCATGTTCCTTGCAACCAGTTCATAAATCATATCAAAACCGCTGGCATGGCCGACAACTTCCTGATGATCTTTCAGAGGCTTTCCCGATACAGTCAACCCTTCTGCTATAACAAAAGCGGTTTCCCCCAATGTCAGGGAATTGCCCTCAATCGCAGTTGAATGGTGCGTCCAGAGATTTCGTAATTGGGACTGAAGTGCAAGTTTGATATCTCTATCCAGGCCATCTAAGTATTTCATGATGTTTCTTGTCCTGTTATGCCAGATTCAATATTATTCCAAATTTAACATTCTATTTTTATCCGTAAGCATTTTTTTAACATCAAGAATTATAAGAGGTTCTGCTGTGATTCCTTTTAGATATTCCGCCTGAATTCCAGACAGGGTAGTCAGGGGTTGCTCAACTGACGCAAGGGGGATTGAACGTGCACTGATAATTCTATCAGCCAGAATTCCGATTTCCATATCATTGTAATGGATAATTATGACTTTATTCAAATCCGTAATGCCACTATGAGGAAGATCGAAAAATATTTTTACATCAATAACTGAAAATATCCTGCCACGGACATTGATAATTCCCATAACAAAGGATGGAGTGAATGGCAAGGGTGTCAATTCCTTTAATGGACAGATTTCAAGAATATACTTTGATTCAATACCATACCGTTCATGAGCAAGCTGAAATTCAACAAGATCAATTGATGCCTCTTGTGAGATGTTTTGATCCGGTTTGGCAAGTTCCTTTGCACGTGCCTCTAAAACTGACTCTTTTGAATAAAAGTTCGGAATCGGGATTTTATCCATATTAACACCTTGATTTGAATGAGTTAATATAGTTTTCCAGATAATTAAATTGACAAGAGCAC
>JADGBP010000541.1 GCA_015231395.1 Desulfamplus sp.
CACCAAACTGGAGCAGCATGCCAAAAAGACGTGCTAAAAGACGGTTTTGACGCACACCCACCCAAACCATTGCCCCGCCTTCAAGTGCCCATGCAGTTGATGTCCATTTTCCGTCCAGTGCAAGGGGGGCAACACTATAGGAAAATACAGATATCTTCGTCTGTCATGGCCTGCGACAGATCAGGATTCGACATCAAATGCAACATTGACAGCCATTAAAGCCATATTTCCCGATCCTGTCCAAAAGAGGAAAAGAGAGTGGCGAGAGCTTTCCAACGGCAGTTTCAGCTCCAACAGCAGGATGGAGATCAACTTTGACGCGGAAGGTTTTTTCCCGATTGATGCTGTTCAGATTAAGTTTCCTCAAACTAACAGCATTATCAAAGCAAAGATTCTGTCCGCTTCAGACATTTCCGCTTCAGACGATTCTGTTTCGGATATCTCTGATGCGAATCAATTTTATTCCAATCAGTCTGATTCAAATCAATCTAATTCAGCAGGTAATAAGCATTTAGAAGATATTAAGAGAAAATGGAACTATCGGTGTGAGGGTGTTTTCTACATGCTCAGGGTCGGTGGTTCAGGACATGCTGCTGGTGGTTCAGGACAATCTGATGATTCAGGGCAAACTGATGATTCATCAGGGGTGCAGGTCGGCGGTTCAAGTCAAGATGATAGCTCAAGTCAAGGTGGAGATTCAGGGAAAGTCGGAGGTTCTGAACTTGTCAATGGCATCTTTATTTTTCCCGTAACTTCAGACCGGTTCTGGCGTATTAAAGTGAGTCAGGATGGTGCAGGATTAGATAATGCGGTATATCCACCTGTATTAAAAGTCGGATTCAGACCACACGAAATTTTGTTTGTTGCCAGAGGCAATCCTCCTTATACACTTGCATATGGAAGCGTCAAAAAAATGCAAAGCAATTCCAAACAAGGGATACCAGACACTATTTTTAAAGCTGTAAACAGAGATGAAATTGTGGATGCAACCTACGGAGCACCAACCATACTTGGCGGAGATGGAGCATTAAAAAAATTGCCGCCACCATTTCCATGGAAAACCTGGATTCTTTGGGCTTCTTTAATTGGAGGGGTTGCTCTTATTGGCTTTATGGTCTGGAGCCTGGCTCGTCAGATGAAAATTGACTCCTGAGTTAAAAAACTCCAGACAAACAGATCAGGTATATAGAATTATCATATAGATTTTCAGAAAAATATTTTGGTATCTCAATTTTGAAGAAGGGCAACCGCAAGGGATTGCCCCTACTCTTGCCAATTTAATCATCTGGAAAACTATATTACTACACGGTTAATCAAGAAAAATAAAAAAATGAAGCTTTCCGCCACAAGCGGCGGGGTATGAACCCAAGCTTCGCAATCAAGAAAAATTAAAAAATCAACTGCTCAATTTCGATTTTATA
Organism: Desulfamplus sp.; assembly: GCA_015231395.1. Classification (GTDB taxonomy): domain Bacteria; phylum Desulfobacterota; class Desulfobacteria; order Desulfobacterales; family Desulfobacteraceae; genus Desulfamplus. The sequence continues at coordinate 1,422 of JADGBP010000541.1, forward strand.
TTTTGTTTTTTTAAACAGCCCCAAAAATTAAGGAAATATTTTCTAATGGAAGAAGACAATACCCGACCATATAATAAAATGGTTGATACAATTTTTTACAATGGCAAAAAAATAACACTGATTGGCACAGCTCATGTTTCCAGAGATAGTGCAGAGCTTGTAAAAGATGTGATTCATGGAGAGAAACCGGATACTGTATGTGTGGAGCTCTGTTCCACCCGTCTTAAATCTATCCAGGATAGTGATAACTGGCGAAACATGGATATTGTAAAGGTTATCCGTGAGAAAAAATCCATGTTTCTTCTTGTCAACCTGCTGCTGGCATCTTTTCAGAAGCGTTTAGCCGAGAAATTTGACATCAAGCCTGGACAGGAGATGATAAACGCTATTGAAGCAGCACAGACAGAAAAAGCGACCCTTGTTGCCGCTGATCGGGAAATCCAGATAACTCTTACACGAGTATGGAGAGGAATGGGTTTTTGGGAAAAAATAAAACTGATGTTCCAGCTCATTCTCTCTTTGGGCAATTCCGAAGAGATCACCGAAGAGGAGATTGAGAACATGAAACAGGAAGATATTCTACAAACACTGCTGGCAGATGTAAAAA
>JADGBP010000542.1 GCA_015231395.1 Desulfamplus sp.
AGGTTGGAATGCTCAAAAAATAGCAATTATGCGTGGAGACCTGATTAAGGGACATAAAACCGGTGATGGGCCTGAAACTTTATCAGATAAAAGCCAACTTGCAAAAGTATGTCTCAGAGAATGGAATACAACCTTCATTCGTTTATCAATGACGTTATTGTTTAACCCTATAGCATCAACGGCTCTTTTAAAAGTATCTGATGCCTCCTTGATCTTATTCCCGAACCTGTCTGTGAATAAATAGTCTGAATCTTTTCCACGTATCTTGTTTTTCAACAAAGCTTTTACATCATAAGTCATAAAAGCAATTCTGGTTTTAGTATTTTTTGTGTCCCAAAGAATCAGAGTCCCTTTTTCAGTATCCACTTCTGCCCATCTAAGGGAGAATATTTCATCAGCCCGAGCACCTGTGTATAAACTTATATATGCAATCTCGTACCACTGCTGAGATCTTTTTTTAAGCTCGGTCAACAAATCTTCGGCTTCTACCCTTGAAAGAAATCTTAATCTTTGATTGTCGGACTGAGGGAATTTTATATGCTTTATCGGCGATTGACCCTCAAAACAGTTTAAAAGGATGGCATGGTTAAAAACCTGTCTTATAACAGCCAGTGCATATCTGATAGTTCTTTCCGAGCGATCCGCTATAACCATATTGCTTTTTATGGTCTCAATATCCGATGGTGAAACCTTTGCCAAAGTTAATTTTCCTATCACCGGTTTTATCCATAATCTGCAAAGAGTTTCTTCACGAATATAAGATTTCTTTTCCTTGTTATTTTTTGCTTGTGGAAAATATATTTCATCAAAAAAATTCTCAAAAGTGAGCCTTTCCTTGTTCTCCCGTTCTTTTTTAAGTCTATCGGATTCGTTTAGTTCTTTTGTAAGTTGTCTTTTATCTGATAAAGTTTCAGGCCCATCACCGGTTTTATGTCCCTTAATCAGGTCTCCACGCATAATTGCTATTTTTTGAGCATTCCAACCTTGAGATGTCCAACCAATCCCCTCCTCTTTTAATTTGCCATGAAGTTTGTAACGGATTGTGAAATAGCGATCCTGCTTTCCATTATGTTTGCGGGTTGGATGCTCACGATATCTGACACCCGGGAATTGTGTTTTTATCCATTGGAAAGTCATTGATGTTTCCTTGTTGTTTTTTCAAGATGGGATAAAGGTGGGATAAGCTGATAGAGATACCGCTTTTTTAAGTAAATTTGTCCATATTTTCTGTCCCACTATAGTCCCACTTTTTCTGGGTTCTCGTGGGATTACTGGGGAAACATATTAGGGTGAAAACCCTTTGCTGTCAAGGAATTTAGCAATGCAGGGAATGTGAGGGAAAGTATAATAAGCGGACTTCTAATCCGTAGGTCGTGCGTTCGAATCGCCCCAGGCGTACCATTAAATTTTCAATAAAATCAAGAGGTTGGCAAATTACTTGTCAGCCTCTTTTTTTGTTTATTACAGCAATTGTGCCCGAAATTGTGCCCAAACTATTTTCATCCCCCTGTTTTTTCAGATATTCCTCCTGTAATACTGATGCCATCCTGAGATCAGAGTCATTAACGATATTATACCTGTCAAACACAGCTCGGGTCTTATGACCTGAAACTGTCATGACTACTCTCTCAGGAACACCGGAACGCACCATATTTCTTACAGAGGTTCTTCTAAGGTCATGAAATATCGGGCCTGATGGAAGGGTAGCTTCCCACTTACGTACATACCCCTGATCCACCTTGTATCCATACCCTATACCCACTTCCCGGCAGGCATGATTCCATGCTTTTCTGAAATCCCCCATCTGCTCTGTCCCTTCCTGATTGGGAAAAACAAACGGACATAATTTGCCATCCTGCTTTCTCTTATCCCACTGAGACTTAAACATCTCCTTTAGCTCTTCATCAAGATAGACTGTTCTGGCATCATTGTTTTTGGTCTCACCCGCCTTCAAACATACAATACCATTCTGCATATCCACATGATCCCATGTAAGGGAAGCTACTTCATAGTATCTCCACCCG
>JADGBP010000543.1 GCA_015231395.1 Desulfamplus sp.
GTAACAGGAAGTATGGCAACCCAAACCCTTTCTGATGCCAATGCCACGGTCAACGCTGGGTATTATGCAGCGACTACATTAAACGCAGTGGATACGGATTTGGTTTCAACCAACATCAAATCCAGCGTGGATATTTTCGGTACGGTTGGAACATTTACCAGTGATGGCGATGCCGTTGCAGGGGATATGCGAACCGGCAAGAAGGCTTATGTGAACGGTGCGCTCGTTACCGGCACCGTGGCCGCCGGGGCCGCCAATGTCGATGGAGCGAACGGCGTCAATCCTGTCGCCATTCCAGCGGGAATTTATGCAGGAACAGAAACCGCAACAGCAAATGATGCTGATTTAACAGCCGCCAACATCAAATCCGGCGTAAACATTTTCGGCGTTGCCGGCACTGCGTCGCTCACGTCTCAGTCTGTGGTTCCCATAACCGGCCAAACGTCGACCGTGCCTTTGGATCCAGCCCCTGAAGGTTCCGATGGTAACCTGCACAAAGGCGTGGCGTATCCCAACCCCCGTTTCACAGCTCACACAGATAATAACGGTGACGGCGACTGCGTTGATGATGGTGAAACCTGCAACGGCACGGTTACAGATAATTTGACAGGGTTGATTTGGCTGAAAAACGCCAATTGTTTTGGTTCGAGATCTTGGGCAAACGCACTGACGGATTGTGGCGGACTGGCTAACGGTTCATGTGGCCTTACGGATGGTTCTACTGCAGGCAACTGGCGTCTGCCCAACATCAAGGAACTGCAAAGCCTGATCGATTTTGCGTATTCTGGACCCGCGTTGTCAGCTAATCCATTTACGTCTGTCGAGTTGAACAACTACTGGACGAGTACGACCTTAGCGAATAGTAATACTATTAGTACTAATACTAGGAGCGCGGTTGTCATTAGCCTGTCCAGCGGTGCCGTTAGCTCCGCCACCAAGACGCTCACGCGTTACGTCTGGCCGGTGCGGGGACCACAATAGATGCTGGAGTCTTTGGATATTTGATTCTACCGATACGAACAGCATTGTTTTGTAGCTATCGCAACCTAAGCTGCAAAACATACCACATCATTTTTTTAAGTTTGGAGGTTTCGTCATGAACAAACATGGTTTCTATCGCTTTTGCCCGATTGTGCTTCCGATGTTGGTTGTCCTGCTGATATTTTGCACAAGCCATGTTTGATGGTCTCGTAAAAAGTCCTAAATTGACATTTTTGAAAGTCATAACTATCTGATTTTGTTTATGACGCATTTGAAGAAATCGACTTTTTACGAGACCATCATGTTTGGGCGGCAAACATCGACGGCACGGACAAATGGGCTTGGGCTACAAATGCCGGATGGCTGAATTTCTCGCCCACGCACGGCGGCGGAGTAACGGTTTACAGCGATCACATAGAAGGGTATGTGTGGGCTGAAAACGTTGGATTTATCCGCTTGGGAACATACACCGGCGGCGAGGCACACACCTACGACAACACCGATGAAACCAACTACGGCGTGAACAGGAACAACACCGAACTTTCAGGCTTTGGCTGGAGCAACACAACAGGCTGGATTAATTTCAATCCGAAAGATGGCGGTGTTACCATCGATGCGGCTACAGGTGCGTTTGACGGCTATGCTTGGGGCGAAAACATCGGCTGGATTCATTTTAAAGGAAACGCACCAGCCTACAACGTCAAAATTGCCGCAGTATCCCCAACGGTTACCACACAAGCTGTATCTAACATTGGAGAAAACACAGCCACAGGCAACGGAAATATCACAAATCTTGGCACGACTAATCCTACCCAATACGGCGTATGCTGGAATACTTCAACCAATCCGACCATTGCAAACAGCAAGACCGCACAGGAGGCTGCTGCCGCAACGGGGGCATTTACAAGCTCAATCACAGGATTAAGTTCCAGCACAACCTATTATGTTCGTGCTTATGCAACCAATACTGCCGGCACAGCTTATGGTGATGAAGTTTCATTTACCACTGCATCTCCTCCACCACCAGTTTATACAGTAACCTT
>JADGBP010000544.1 GCA_015231395.1 Desulfamplus sp.
TCCTTACCCAGATGTTATTGTTCATCCAGATTGCATTGCCCTCTTTGCTTTACAGCCAAAATTCTCTACCGGTCTATTATGTGAGATTTGATGTTAAATCAGTTGATAACAGGATAGAGAGATCAAACCTTCTGATTGTGCCGTCAAACAATGAATTCAGGCAGGAAAAATTTACCTTGTTTTTGATTTCAGGAAGTGCGGACTATTCAGCCTCAGGGGCAAAAGGATTGGATATTCAGACCAGAGCCGCACACAATGCGATTAAAAACTTTCTTGAAACCAATGGTCTTCAATCCGTCAAAAGTCAGTCAACCACTGTTAATGGTTTGGCACATGACAATACATTGGAACATGTCCGGACAATGGTAAATGATCAAACCGTTGTCAGTTTTGAAGGAGCTGTAAAATTACCCTATAGAATGGTAAAAAGTTCTTTTGATAAGGAAATAGGCGTTTATTCGGTAACCATTGAGATAGCGTTTGCTCCTCTGGCATTTCCGGATAAGTGGGAAGAGATGCTTTTGAAGTACAAGATGAGATCGTTTTTTGAGGAATTTAAATCTTTTTTCTGAATTTATTTTATCGTGAAAATGACTATAATTTTACCGTGAAAATGACTATAATTTTTATATTATGGCATTATTGATACGCAAACATACCCATCTACCATTAAACTACATTCTGCTTTTCATGGTCGGAGGTGCTGGAAACTCTGCCATGAGCGTTTTCCATAACACTGATTATCTCTTAGGAATGAGTCCGAAATAACTTACCCAAACTCCCCCTCTCCAGATATGGAGAGGGGGCTGGGGGGTGAGGTAAATGGGCAGGTTATTTAAAACCGGTTCCTTATCGTGCCTTATATATTCAAATCAAATATATGAAGTGGAATAGCATCAATAATCTCTGGCAGGTCAGATATTGAGAGATCCAAGCTGGTTAGAATTTTCGTAAAATCCTCAGACTCTATTTTGTCTGTTTCTGGATTAGTATTAAATCTGGAAATTAACAGATCTGCAATATAGAGCATGTTTACGAGATCCCTGTTGACAGGAGAGCTTTTTTCAGGAGCATGGTGGTATTGAATAACATCTATCATTAAATCGGAAAAATTCCATTTCTCTGCCAGCATGACACCGGCTTCACAGTGATTTATACCAATTATATTTTTTTCAACAGTCAGGTAGTCTGCTTTTTTATGATAAAGCTCACGAAAAAACATTGGATACCGAATAGTAATATGCTGATCCAGCACCACTTTACCAATATCATGAAGAAGTCCCGCTGTATATGCTATCTGGGGATTTGCCTTTCCGGTACGGTTTGCAATGATTTCCGCTGTTACAGCACACCCTATGGAATGAAAAAACATGCTTCCTTTGCACATGGAATACCCACCTTTTTCAGACTGGCTGAAATAGTTGTTGATGGCAGCCGTAACCAGAGAGTTAATTAGCGTGGTCTCACCAAGAATCATCAGTGCATCCTTTAGAGTTTCTATTTTGACCCTGCCCTTAAAAATTGCGGAATTACACATCTGAATGGTTCTTGCAGCCAGAACCTGATCCTTTTGAAGCTCTTTTGAAATATTCTCAAAAGAATAGTTATCTTGCTGAACAATTCTCAGAATCTTGAGAGCTGTTTGAGGAATGGGGTTCAGAGATTCAATAGTTCTGTCAATATCTTCTTTAGAAGGCGGATCCATTTCCATATCCGGATTTGCTTTCGGATTCCATCCTGGTTGTATGGTGGTTTCACCATTATTCAGATTCAGCTCAAGTGTACAGGTAAAAAATCCTCCAGTTTCAGATTTTTTAATGTTTATGCCCTCTTTGCCAAGAATCTTCATTGCAATTTCAGTTGAACGCCCGCCTATGTCTAAATTTATATCAATATAACCTGAATCCGTGGCACGCTTTTTGATATATCTTGAAATCATTGGAAAAAATCTATTTGTTACTTCACCTGCGAGGTGAAAGCCAAAATGAAGTTTTCTTAATAATTTCAACACCCCTCAATTTT
>JADGBP010000545.1 GCA_015231395.1 Desulfamplus sp.
AGACATGCGGTGGGATGATCTTGAAAAATACCTTTTGTTCCCTGAAATTGCAAAAAAGATGCGTGCTCAAAGATCCCCCAGTGAAGATAAAACATGTACAATGTGCGGTGATTTCTGTGCCATGAAACGGTGCTTGATGGGAGCAGTGAAAGTTTTATTCCGGTTACTTTTGAGGTTAAAGTCACAGAAGTGGGTACGCTTGAGTTTTGGGCATGTTCAAGAGATGATGAGAGAAAATGGCGACTGGAATTGAATGTAAGACCAAAAAATTGACATATCATGTGCAGGATTCCCAAATCGCCATATTCGACTCATTCGACTCATTCGACAGTCGAATGTAAGTCGACTTGCTAAAGATTTGGGACGCTTTGATTTGGGACACTTTGATTTGGGACGCTTTGATTTGGGACACTTTGATTTGAGTCAACAATCAATTTATTGATATGTTTTGCAAGAGAATCCGGTGTGTCTTTGGGACCAAATCTCTGCACAGGATTTCCTTTTGCGTCAATAAGAAATTTTGTAAAATTCCATTTAATCTGAGATATCAACATGCCGGGAAGGGCTTGTTTTAAATATTTGAAGATAGGATGTGCATTTGCTCCGTTGACATCAATCTTGGCAAACATGGGAAAGGTGACACCGTAATTGATATAGCAGGTCTGCTTAATTGACTCCTCGTCCCCTGGCTCCTGATTTGCAAATTGATTACATGGAAATCCTAATATCTCAAACCCTTTATCTTTATATTGATCATATAATTCCTGCAAACCCTTATACTGAGGCGTAAGTCCGCATTTAGATGCTGTATTGACAACGAGAATCACCTTTCCTCTGTAGATTTCCATTGAAATCTCTTTATTCCCAAGGGTTTTAGCCTTAAATGTGTAAAATTCTGTCATGACTTTACCTTTTTGTTGTGCCTGTCAGGGCATGATTTTTATATGAATTATCTGTTTTTCTGTGCATTGTTAATGGCTACCTCTTCAAAAGTTTTTATTTCAGCCAAAATTCGTGTGGCAGCATCCATGAGCTGAAATGCAAGGGCAGCACCAGTCCCTTCTCCGAGCCGGAACTGAAGATCCAATAGGGGGACAAGACCCATTCTTTCGTGCATGAACTTATGCCCAACCTCAACAGATTGATGCCCTGCAAACAGATACTGTACCACATCAGGGGACAATTCATAAGCAATCAGAGCTCCGGCTGTAGATATAATTCCATCACACACCACCGGAATTCCATGTGATGCCGCACCAAGAACCAATCCCGCAAGACCACCAATTTCAAATCCTCCCACTTTTGCCAGTACATCAATTGGATCCTTCGGGTCTGGTCTGTGCAGAGCAAGCCCCTTTTCAATCACGCTGATTTTATGTTTAAGCATATCATCATTAATTCCGGTACCTCTTCCCGTGAGTTGTGCCGGACTTATGCCGGAAAATGCCGCAATAATGGCTGATGATGGAGTTGTGTTTCCAATCCCCATGTCGCCAGTACCCAGAAGGTCAAGAGTCTCGCCTTTGAGTGCAGCACCTTTTACAAGCTCCTCCACAATGGATATGCCGTAATTGATGGATTGAATTGCCTCTTCCCGGCTCATGGCAGGCTCTTTTGTGAAATTAGATGTGCCTTTTCTCACTTTTTTATGAAAAATGGGCATAGTTGGATTGAAGTCAAAATTAACTCCAAAATCTGCAACTTTAACCGTGGCTCCAACATGCTTGGCAAGAACATTTATGGAGGCTCCTCCGTTAACAAAATTTTCCACCATCTGGGGCGTTACCTCCTGTGGAAACAGACTTACCCCTTCCTCCACAACACCATGATCCCCTGCACATGTAACTATAACCCTATTTTTAAGTTTCACGTCAAGAGTAGAAAAAACCGCCGCGAGTTTTGCCGCTACACCTTCAAGAATCCCAAGACTTCCTGCTGGTCTTGCCTGATCCGCAAGACGTTGAAGAGCCTGTGCTTTTACATCCTGATTAGTTGCTTTTATCGCTTTTATGCATT
>JADGBP010000546.1:0-153 GCA_015231395.1 Desulfamplus sp.
TGGAGTGATTAATCTATTTGCTGGTGTGATCATTAGTTTGGTCAAAATCAGTTTACTCAAAATACCAAAAGGGTTCTTTAAAAAAATATTAAGAGAGTTTGCAAAATATAGTTTTCCAGATAATTAAATTGGCAAGAGCACTGTAGGGGCAAT
>JADGBP010000546.1:323-2005 GCA_015231395.1 Desulfamplus sp.
AATTTTATCAAGAATAAACCCTGAAAAAGTATCATAATCTGTTGATTCAGGTATGGAAAGATCCAATATTTTATTTAGCTCCTCAATCTCGGTCTTGCCAAGAACGATCCATTTATCATCCTTTAGTTTAACAATATGGGGTTCTGTCCTGTCAGTCTCATCACTTATCTCTCCAACAATCTCTTCAAGAACATCTTCCATTGTTACAATACCTGAAACGCCCCCATGTTCATCTACAACAATACCGATATGGTTCTTAATCTGCTTAAACGCATGAAGCAACGAATCCAGTTTTTTAGACTCAGGAATAAAAAATGGTTCACGCATGATCTCTTTAATTCCAAGATCACTTGCCATTATGGCACGCTCATCGATATTCAAATCATGACCGCTATTTATATTATAACTGCTTTTTATGACGACATGGGAAGAATTTTCATCTTCGCTGCCGGTTGTAATGTTCTTTAACTCATCACTATCACTATCTGTAGTGCCGCGTTTGCTTATGTCAACTATGGTATGAGAACAACTTTGGTGATATCTGGCAAAAAGATCTTTCACGTTCAATACTCCAATCACATTATCAATACTGTTCTCAATAACTGGAATGCGTGTAAATCCTGAGTTCAGAATTGCCGAGATGTCAATATAACCATTGATATCAATAAAATACATGTCTGCTCGTGGTGTCATTATTTCTGATGCACTGGTATCATCAAATTCAAATATATTTGAAATAAATTCTCTTTCCTCCTCTTTTATTTCCCCCTCCTCCTCGACAACTTGAACCATTGTCATAAGTTCGTCTTCAGTTACAGAAGAAGTTTGATCAATCTTTCCAAGAACTTTAGGAATAAAATTCAGTAAAAAGATCATAGGAGTAAAAATTCTGGCTAACCACATCAGGGGCACAACCACAATCCTTGCAACCATTATTTTATTCTGGGTTGCAAAGGATTTTGGAAATATCTCTCCAAATATCAAAATCAAAATGGTCATAACACCGGTTGCAATACCAACAGCATTAGATTTAAAATAGTCCATAGCAAGAGCTGTTGCCAATGAAGACGCTCCAATATTTACAATATTGTTACCGATCAAAATAGTTGAAAGAAGCCTGTGGGGATCTGCCTTCATTTTACAAATAAGTAGATCTGTTTTTCTTCCATTTTTTGCAAGGTGAAGGGCTTTGATCTTACTGATGGAGAAGAGTGAAGTTTCTGCAGATGAAAAAAAACCGGACAATAAAAGACATATTACAAGCAGAATCACATTAAGTGACATAAAAAGTTTATTTACCTCGTTTTTTAAATTTATAGAAAACTACTATAGTTTTCCAGACAATAAATTTGGCTAAATCGCCGTGTAAACCCAGGAATGTGGGGAATGGCGAACCAAAATACTTTTATAGAATACTATAATATACTTTATCATGAGTACATATATCAATGATCTTTTAAAATTTGATATTCTAAACTCTCATAGCTCTGGGTTTTGCAACCCCCAACCATGAAAACCAGAATGTGTTTTCATGGTAATATGGCTTTAGCCTACGGCTGAAGAATTGAATAAATTGGCAAAACCCTTAAAATAAAAACCATACTAAAAAAACTCCAATTTGACTGTGAGCATCTTTTCAAGTTTGGAAACTGCCTGACGCATGGCAAAAATAATTATCTTAT
>JADGBP010000547.1 GCA_015231395.1 Desulfamplus sp.
CTGAGTTTCAATGAAAGTTCAGAGAGATCCTGAGCACTCAGATTCATCTGACCGCTCTTCTGGGACATGGTTTCTGCCACGTTGTGAACAGCATGTATATCGCTTGAAATTTCAGAAGAGACCTGAGATGTCTGAGCCACATTTTCATTGACTTCTGCAATTCCTTGGGAAGCCTGCTGAATATTGTCGGAAACTTCTGCTGCTGCTGCTGATTGCTCCTCTATGGCGGCTGCAATGGTGGAAACGATCTCATTTACTTCCACTATGACATGTGAAATATTGCCAACTTCAGATACAGTATCATCAGTTGAATTCTGGATGCCGCTCACTTTGTTCCTGATATCATGAGTGGCTTTTGTAGTCTGGGTTGCCAGAGTTTTAATTTCATTTGCGACAACTGCGAACCCTCTACCAGCTTCGCCAGCTCGTGCTGCTTCAATGGTGGCATTAAGTGCAAGAAGATTTGTCTGTGCCGCAATTTCTGTAATAACTTCTGTGATTTTTGAGATGTCTCTGGCAGCATCGCCAAGCAGCGTTACCTTTTTTGATGCATTTTCAACGCTTGTTGTTGCATTTTCTGAAATCACTCTGGCTCTGGCACAGCTTTGTGCTACTTCATTCAAAGTGGATTTCATCTCATTTGCCGAGATTGCAACAATATTTAGATTGGTCGAGGACTGTTCGCTTGCCGCTGCTACAGAACCCATATTGGCACTCATCTCCTCAGAGGCTGCGGCAACTGTATTTGCCCTTATTGAGAGATCATCAGCATCTTCAGACATCTGCTCTGCAACAGACAGCACCTCAGCCGATGCCGCAGTTACGGTCTGGGCATTCTGACTGATATCGACAATAATGCTGTTCATTCTTATAACAAAGGCATTGAACCATCCTGCAAGAACACCTATTTCATCGGTTCTGTTAACCTTGAGACGCTTGGTCAGATCACCTTCTCCCTCTGCCGTATCCTTGAGTCCCATAGATATCTCTTTTATGGGATTTAATACCATAAACTTGAACATGAGTGCTGTTAAGAAAAGAATCAGAATGCTGCATACAGCACCCACAATGACAATGACTTTAGTGATATCTGAATTAACGGTCTTGATGGAATTTTTAAGCAGATCGCCGGTTGCCCCAATGGCAAGGAAATTATTGTGGTTAAAAGTTTTAAGCTCTTTTTGAATATTGCCGATCACTTCGCCGGACTGGGTATTTATAATTTTTTCAATACTGGCTGAATTACTTTTTGTATATATATCAAATCTTGATTCAAGAGCCTTGATCTCCTTATCAACCGCATCTCTTGCTACACATACCACAATCATCCCTTTGGGAATTCCAAAATACTTTAGTTGTTTTTCGTGAATCAGTACAGTGGGATCTTTTTTTGACTCGGTTAGAACAATCTCAACGTCATTGGTTCCCTTGCCTTCCATGAGATACTTATCAATCCGGTCATCTACATAATCCACGTAATCCACAAGCGGATTTCCTTCAGCATCAAGGAAAATTGCGTAAATTACTTCATCAGATTCTGTTACAGTGGAAGCAAACTTTTTTACTTCGGTATATTTTTCTTCCATGAGCAGGGGCTGGGCAATTTTATGGAGCAATTCAGCAATGATTGCTGCATTGGTATTCAAGATTCCATCCATCCCCTTTTTTAACAACTCTTCTTCCTTTTTGATCGCTTTTTCAGTGGACTTTGAAATGTTGGAAACCGCCTGCTGTTTCATGTTATCAAGAGATATCGTCAAATCTGACTCTAACGATTTGAACTGTGTTTCTGTCTCATCGCCGGTTTTATTCAACCTTACAGCCACTGTGGCAATAACATTCTCAAGCAAAGATGTCTGTTTTTTTACGATAAAAACAGAAAGACCTGCAAAAGAGAGAACAAGAATGGACATCAGGATGATAAGTATTTTGACAGTAAGGTTTTTGTTTATAAAAGAAATCATGCATATCTCCATAAATAATAAAAAATCATTGACGAAAAATCAT
>JADGBP010000548.1 GCA_015231395.1 Desulfamplus sp.
AACTTAAGGCTAAAAAAAGTCAACATATCCTTCGTCCTTTCATCCCATATCCTTCGTCCTTTCATCCCATATCCTTCGTCCTTTCATCCCATATCCTTCGTCCTTTCATCCCATATCCTTCGTCCTTGGCATCAACGAACAGTCCTATAATTCCCACGCTCTCCGATATAGCAATGACTTTTTCAACGGCACTACTGACAAGATATTTTCCAAACCCGCACTTTTGATTTTTAAGAGCAACGGCAAGCCTTGCAAGTTTCACTGCAGGAACTTGTTCAGGATATTTTCCGGCAATGCGGTAAGGCAGTAATTTTGATTCCACCTCACATACGGAAAGAGTGAAAAATCCAAGAATATCTTTACGATGTGCGTCATCAACAAGGACAAAGGTTCTGGACATTCCCTTAACCAGATGTTGTCTGGCTGTGTTTTGCAGATAGTCATTAAGTTGTTTATTTCCACAATCAAAGCATTTTCTATTATGGGAAGTATCCAGAAGTTCAATCTTCAGCATGTAAATCCTTTTTGTAAGCCTTAATAGCTTCAATCATTTCGGAAGCTGGCTTGGGTGGATTTTCCATCAATTGACATATATGCTCTGCAGATGCCCTGTTTAATCGAATTTTACTTTCACTTTCTATTATAGCGAGTGCTTTTTCAAAAGCAGCCTGAACCATAAAATGGTTCAATGTTGATCCAAGAAGTTCGGATGCCTCTGTTAATGTATTATATACATTAGGTGTTATACGGGCAGAAACCCGTGCAGTTTTCGTTTCCATAAAGACTCTCTTGTTTTTTTATTTGTTATTTGCATTACAAGGTTAAAAACACCAATTTTGAATCTTGTGATACTATAAGGGTTTGGTGCCGTTCTGGCAACATATTTAAGGTTTATAGTTGTTATAAATGTTATGTTATCGTGAAGTCAGCTACAACCAGCATATTCCTTAAAGTCAACAGCACTAAATCCTTATCGCTCAAAACATAGAGATTTACGTTTAAGAAGATTTTATGAAGAGCAAAGAAACATCTAAAGCTACACCTTAAAAATAAAAAAGAGAACTTGGATTTGGAATAAATAACCTTTTGCTCAAAAAATAAATCAAAGAGATTTTCAATTTAGAACCTTATCAATAAAGGATTTATGACGTGAAAGGACGAAGGATATAGGATGAGGAATATAGCTCAAAATTTTTAAAGAGTATTTTAAAAAACATCATCATGGAAATTCTAAATTAGTAAAGTTCTCCTTTTCCTTTGATGATGTTTTTTAAAGTTTTAAAGTTTTTAAATGTTTTACAGGGCTGGATAATAGCGTGAATAAAGGTTCTACGGGATGAAAGGACGAAGGATATGGGATGAAAGGACGAAGGATATGGGATGAAAGGACGAAGGATATGGGATGAAAGGACGAAGGATATGGGATGAAAGGACGAAGGATATGTTGACTTTTTTTAGCCTTAAGTTTAATCTTCTATATGTAAGTCGTTAATGAAATATTCACAGTCCAAACCGCTTTTAATGGAGGATATTTTGTTTAAAAAAGATGTAATCAAACATAGTGCTGGGCCTTGATCATCGTTTCGGCCAAAAGTAAAAAAATCATATAGTTTTCCAGATAATTAAATTGGCAAGAGTAGGGGCAATCCCTTGCGGTTGCCCTTCTTAAAAATTGAGATACCAAAATATTTTTCTGGAAGTCTATAGCATACAAAGAAGTTGCTCTGCTATAGTTTTCCAGATAATTAAATTGGCAAGAGTAGGGGCAATCCCTTGCGGTTGCCCTTCTTAAAAATTGAGATACCAAAATATTTTTCTGGAAGTCTATATACAAAACAGCTATGAAAAAAAGAACAAGAGCACAAATAGCCGACGATCTGTTGGTATTCGAGGCAGGACTTGCAAATAATCCTGATGCAAGCCAGCGAGATATCATTGAAGGGCTTGGGATTTCCCGCTCAACACTGCAGCACTGGCTTAACCGCAAAGATACCATAGATG
>JADGBP010000054.1 GCA_015231395.1 Desulfamplus sp.
GAAAAAGCAACACAGCTTGGAATTGATGTCAATCGTGTGAGAATCAAAGCCATTGTGGCTTCAACACTAATTGCCTGTATGGGACATCTTGTTTATATCCAGAATATTGGAATGCTAAATGTTTACAGTGCCCATACCAATACTGATATATTTTCCTGTGCTGCTCTGCTTGCAGGTGGGGCAACAATTGCAAGAGCCAGAGTCAGCCACGCGTTTTTGGGAATTTTTCTTTTTCATTCGCTTTTTATTGTATCACCACAGGCTGGTCAGAATCTGTTTGGCAACCCTGCACTTGGGGAATATTTCAGAAGTTTTATAGCCTACGGAACAATTGCCTTTGCGTTAATCATGAATTATCGCAATAAACCATTACAGTAAATTCAAACATTCAAACTTTGTTTTCATAATACCTTTTGAAAGAGAGAGCATTCTTATTGTTTTATGATTTCAGCAAGGTCTTGTAATACTTTAAAATATGGAATTTTATCTAAATTTTTCCATGTAATAACATCTGCATTGCTTCTTATCTGCCCGCTATCTCCGCCATAAACAATAAACGGTTGAGATGCTTTTTCTCCAGCAATCTTGCAATAGTAATCTATGCCTTTGAAATAATCATTGGTTACTGTTTTTCCTGATTTAATCTCTATGGGAATTAATTTTCCACTATTTTCAATAAGGCAGTCAATCTCATTGCCGTTTTTATCTCTCCAAAAATAACAGCTATTGTTTGGGTTCCATCCCGTGTTATTTTTTCTGTCATCTTCTCTTGTATTGACAATTTCTGCTGTTTCCAAATCTCTTTTATCCTCTCTATTTTAATTTTCAGATCACCCTTCAGCTCTTTGGATATAAAAATGGTTGCCATCTCCGAAATATGTGCCACATAAGGGGCAAGGGTAGATTTTGTTATAAATTCGGGTTGTCCCTGCATAAAAGCCGTCAGTGTTAGAAAGACAACCGATGCCACAAGAAATCCCTTGCATGCTCCGAAAATAATCCCAAATAATTTGTCAACCCATCCAAGAAAGACGATTTTCAGAAGCAGTCTTATGAGATTTGCTATCATGGCGGTCAGGATAACGATTGCAAAAAAAATAAGACAAAAACAGATAATGTTGCCATATATTTCCCACTTGCTTATCCATTGGGACAAATAGTCAGTAAATAACTTATAATTAACAAGCAGCTTATAATAGGTGTATGCACCGTAGAAACCAGCAATCACTCCAACAATTGATGCCACTTCTTTGATAAATCCTCTGAAAAAGCCCCTGATAAGACCAAAGGAGACAACAACAACAATAAAAATATCAAAAATATTCATGTGTTCACCATTTCCATAGTACCAGTATTATAACCATTTTCATAGCACCAGTTACTTTTAAAATACAAGGCATCATTATCAGTTGCTAATCTTTTCAGTCAAGTTTTTATTGACCTTTTATTGAATAGCGTGCAATCTATGCATCATGAAAGAGATCACATTTGACGACATAGCAATGGCAAGGGAACTTTTTGGACACCACAACTATAACCTTGCAAGGATTTCAGAAGCCACAGGGGTCAAAATCGACAACAGGGGCAATACTCTTATTGTCAAAGGTGATGCGGAAAATGTTCTTTTGACGGAAAAAATGCTCAGTCAGTTGTACGGGCTTGTTCAGGAAAAATTCTCCATTCATCCTTCAGATATCGAAACTGCGGCATCTGCCCTTCGTAATGACAGTTCATGCAGACTAAAAAACATCTTTCTTGATACCATTCTAATCACCTCCCGAAAAAAAAATATTGCCCCAAGAAATCTGAACCAGAAATTATATGTTGAGGCTGCCAGAAATAATGATATTGTTTTTGCAATAGGTCCTGCAGGTACAGGTAAAACCTATTTGGCAATGGCAATGGCTATAGCAGCATTGACCAAAGGAGAAGTGAACCGGATTGTTCTTACACGACCTGCTGTAGAAGCTGGTGAGGCATTAGGCTTTCTTCCAGGAGATTTGTCTGAAAAGATTAATCCATATCTAAGACCTCTTTATGACGCTCTTCATGACATGCTCTCCATTGACAGGTCAAGGGAGTTGATCGATCAGGGCATAATAGAAATTGCCCCTCTGGCATTCATGCGGGGCAGAACATTGAATAATGCATTTATCATACTTGATGAAGCCCAGAATACAACATCCGAACAGATGAAGATGTTTTTAACACGAATCGGATATAGCTCAAGAGCACTTGTTACAGGTGATATTACCCAGATTGATCTACCGACAGGAAAAACATCAGGGCTTGTTGAGGCAAAAAATATCCTTCAGGATGTTCAGGGGTTGAAATTTATCTTTTTTAACAACAACGATGTAGTCAGACACAGACTTGTATCCAGAATCATTGATGCTTATGACAAAGACCTTCGAAACAAAACAAATACCTCCAGCACAAAAAAAATGAATAAAAAATGAAATCAGATAAAAGTATTCAGGTCATTAATGAATTCGTAAGGACTCAGCCCGCGGTTCTATGGTGCATATTGGTTACTATTACACTTTTTTCCACCCTTGTGCTTTATCCTGATCGGGGAAAAATCAATTATGACTATAAATTCGGCGATATTGCAGAACGAGATATCAAGGCACCCCGAGATTTTTTTATTGAGGATCAAGAGGCAACTCAGCTTAACAGGCAGCAGGTAATTGACTCTTTTAGAAGTATTTATGATTATGATCCCAACATGTCATCACAGTTATCAGAAAAAGTGGAGCAGGCATTTGCCATTCCCCGGAAACTCTTTGCCAAAGAGAATCAAATAACGGAAATAAACATTCTCCCTCAGGTTGAGGAGCTAAAGAGTGAAGCATCTGAAGATAAAAACAGATCAAGTCAGATTGCTGCAAACCCAATCACTGCAAATCCGACATCAACAAATGAAACCCCAACAAACCAAACCTCAAAAAAACAAATCGAAGTAGACCAGACCTCAAAAAACCAAAATGCACTAACTCACACTGCAGCAAACCAGACCTCAAAAAAACAAAATGCAGTAACCCACACTGCAGCAAACCAGACCTCAAAAAACCAAAATGCAGCAAACCAGACCGAAGTAGACCAGACCACGGACAATAGGACAATCTCAAACCAGACCACGAAAATTCAGACCTCGAACAATCAGTTTCCAGAACCTAAGGCTGAACAAGATTCAATCAAAAAAAATAAAAATACTGCCCCGTCCATTGAAATGATAATGGAAACCCGGGAAGAGTTTGAAAATATCCTTGGTATTCCTGTTGACGAAAAATCTTACTCCATTCTTTACAAATATAATTTTGACAAGAATATAACCGACTCAATCCAAACCATCCTCACGGATATTCTTAAAAATGGTGTTGTTGCAAATAAGGAACTTTTACTCAAAGAGGAAAAAAAGGGAATTACACTCAGAATCATCGGATCCTCTAAAGAACAGGTAGTGGAAAACTTGAAAACTTTTTACGGGCCTGACGAATATCAAATCATGGTAAAAAACATTGGAGACTCAATATTAAAAGGCATGAACCGTAATCTTGGCAACCTGATTGTGGATATGTGCCAAAAACTTATTATTCCTAACATTACAATGAACCGAAACGAAACCGAAACACAACTTCTTCAGGCTCAAAACGATATAAAACCTGTTTTATACCAGATCAAGCAGGGTGAGATGATTTTGCGGGAAGGGGAGCGGGTTGACAAGACAAAAATAGTAAAACTCAAGGCACTTAGCAATCAGATTGAGGAGAAAAACACTGTCATAACCCGTATAGGCACAGCTTTTATTATTCTATTTGCGATTCTTGTAATATATATTGTATTGCTTAAAGATCATAAAAAGCTAAATAAGTATCACAATAAAAATATTCTTTTTCTATCTTTAATGCTGATGATATTTCTATCCATTACAAAAATTTCAGCACCAATTGCCGCTGCAACTGCAATGAACCTGCCGATGGAGTTCAGTTCAGAATCTATTTTTTTAGTACTCCCTCTGGCAGCAGGTGCTATGACAGTGTCCCTTTTTCTTGGATTTGAGATTGCCATCTATTTTACCTTGGTTCTATCAATACTTGGATCTATCATATTTTCCAGTAGGATTGAAATTTTTATCTTCTTTTTGCTCAGCAGTATTGTTGGAGCGTTCTGGATGAAGGAGTGCCGTGAAAGAAAAATATTCATAATCACGGGTTTTAAATTAGCTCTTTTCAATACAGGGCTTGCCATTGCTCTGAGCATCTATTCAGCAGATATCCAGATAATCAGCCTTGCCAAAAACATAATGCTCGCAGCTCTGGGTGGTCTGACTGCCGGTATAATCACTGCGGGACTTATTCCTGTTGCGGAGATTGTATTTTCCTATACAACTGAAATCAAATTCCTTGAATTAGCAAATCTTGACCAGCCAATTATGAAACGCCTGATGATTGAAACTCCTGGTACTTACAATCACAGTGTCATTGTGTCAAATCTTGCGGAAGCTGCGGCATCAGCCATTGGTGTGAGTGCACTTAAAACAAAAGTGGGTGCATTTTATCACGATATCGGCAAATTGAATAAACCTCTCTATTTTGTTGAAAACCAGACGGACGGCATAAACCGGCATGACAAGATATCGCCATCCATGTCTGCCCTGGTATTAATCCAGCACACAAAAAAAGGGGTTGAAATTGCAAAGGAGTATAAGCTTGGTCAGGATATTATGGACACCATACAGCAGCACCATGGCACCAGTCTGATCAGATATTTTTACAATAAAAGCGTTAAGATTCATGGCTTTGATGCTGTTAAAGAGAGTGATTTCCGCTATCCTGGACCAAAACCCCAGACACGGGAATCAGCCATTGTCATGCTTGCAGATGTAGTTGAAGCAGCATTAAGAACTCTTGAACGTCCCACATCCTCAAGAATACAGGGGCGGGTTCAGGAATTGATCAATGCCATTTTTCTGGATGGTCAGCTTGAAGAGTGCGAACTGACACTCAAGGATCTGCATCAGATTGCAACAAGTTTTACTAAAATCCTTACAGGACTTTACCATCAGAGAATTGAATATACTGACAAACCACAGGATCCAAAAAAAGAGAGCAAATCGTCTAATGAATCAAAAAAAGAGAAGGTTTCTGAGGAACTCCAAAAAGATAAGGCTCTCAAAGAACCTCAAAAAGAGAACTCTCTTGAGGAACTAAAAAAAGAGCATTCTCTCGAAGAGTCAAAAAAAAATAAAACTCTTGAAAAAGATAAAACTCTTGAAGTACCCCAAAATTATAACTTCTTTGAAAATATCAAGAAAACGTCTAAGCCGGATGAAAACACCCCTAAATCTCATGAAAAAACGCCTACGCCTACGTCTCATGAAAAAATGCCTAAGCCTCATGAAAAAACGCCTACGTCCCATGAAAAAATGAATACATCCTATGAAAATAAAAAAGAAGAAAATGACACACCAGAACATCCTGCTACAGATTCAACAAAAATTGGTCAAGATATCAAGGGAACAGATAACCCTAAAAATCGAGCAGATATTAAAAGCTCTGGGCTATGAAAACCATGAAATATCAGTGGTCATAATGGATAACATTCATATTCGAGAGCTTAATAATTTATACAGAGGCATTGATTCCCCCACTAATGTCCTTTCCTTTTCCATGCTTGAAGGAGAGTTCTCGTCTATCAGCAACCTTCTGGGAGACCTTGTAATATCGGCTGAGCGGGCAGAAGAAGAGTCTATAGAATCTGGTATCACATTTGATCAGAGGATGTCTCAATTACTTGTGCATGGAATTCTTCACCTTATAGGATATGACCATGAAATATCTGATGAAGATGCTTTTGAAATGGAGAAAAAAAGTCTGGAGTTGATTCGGTTGATAGAGCCCGACAATGATGAACTTGATTTTTTTTAAAGGAGAGAAATCAAGGTAAACGTCCGTGGACGTATTTCGTCCACCCCGGAATATGAAAACCAAAATGTGTTTTCATGGTAAAAAAAGGAGGAAAAGCATGGCAAAACTCGCTGTTAATGTTGACCATATTGCAACCTTGCGTCAGGCAAGAAAAGCCAATTATCCTGATCCTGTAACTGCTGCCATGGCATCTGAAACCGCAGGAGCAGATGGGATTGTAGTCCATCTACGGGAAGACCGGCGTCATATTCAGGAGAGAGATGTAAGGATACTGCGGCAGATGGTTCAGACCAAATTGATTCTTGAAATGGCAGCCACCCCTGAAATGCTCGGTATTGCCCTGGATATCAAACCGGATATTGTTACTCTTGTACCTGAAAAACGTGTAGAGCTTACTACTGAAGGTGGACTGGATATCATTACTCACTTTAATAATATCAAAGAGAGTGTAAAACAGCTTCAGAATAGTGGAATTAAAGTTAGTATTTTTATTAATCCTGATCTGGATCAGATTAAAACTGCCCACAAAATGGATGCAGATATGATAGAGATTCACACAGGTTCCTTTTGTGATGCGGTTACAGATATGGAGAGAGAAAAGGAATTTACAAGAATAGTGGATGCTGCCAAAATCGCATCAAAACTGAAACTTGGTGTTAATGCTGGTCACGGTCTTGGATATCACTCTATTAAACGATTCAAAGGTTTGGATGAGATTGACGAGTTCAGCATTGGTCACAGCATTGTGGCAAGAGCTACAATTTCAGGAATGGAGAATGCTGTCAGGGATATGGTGGAACTTATAAAGAGACTGTAAGGTTTCTTGTTTTGTAAAAAATATAAATTATAATTAATTGATAATATAAGCAATATATGAAAAATAGGGCTTGTTTTTATCGTATTTTTTTGATATATATAAGGTCATTTTGGAAGTGCCCGGCTCACTGGTGGGGCCCTCGGACTTCAAATCCGATGTGGGGTGCTAAAACCGTCCCGGGTGGGTTCGATTCCCATGCACTTCCGCCAAATTCTGTTTTATTTCAAGTCGTTAATATTTGCTAACCCTCGTGGTAGTTCGCGGCAGTTTTTTTTAGACTGTCGTACATTTATAATTGTATTTTCAATATATTTATTTTTTGATCAACTTCCCTTCGATATCGACCATCCCCAATTTTTATTCCTCCATATTTTCTCCACTACTCAAAAAAAAGACTAAGCGGTCATAGCTGGAATTTAGCCACCCCGAATAATTAAAATCAACGATGCATTTTGTAGAATTTTGTAATGCATTTTTATGGTAAATTTGGTTTTCTATTTGTAAGTTGTAAATTTTCATTGCAAGCAAAGAGAATTATGAGTAGAGGAAAAGCATAATGAATTAATTGAGATAACATTGCATATATGGAGGCAACATTGAAATCAGATATGAGATTAGAAACAGATGTTTTGATTATCGGCGGCGGAGCAACCGGAACAGGAGTAGCAAGAGATCTGGCATTGAGAGGGATAAAATCTCTTCTTGTAGAAAAACGTGATATCAATGCCGGTGCATCAGGCGGAAATCATGGGCTTCTTCACAGCGGTGCAAGATATGTCTCCAATGATGTTCAAAGTGCAATTGAGTGTATGGAAGAGGGCAAAATACTCAAAAAAACAGCTACTCACTGTATTGATGATTGCGGCGGACTTTTTGTGGCAATTGAGGGAGATGATGAAAATTACATAGCTGATTTTCAGGGATTATGTGAAAAAAGCGGGCTTTACTGTAAGCAGATATCTATTAAAGAGGCTATTGAAAGAGAGCCTGAACTTTCAAGAAAAATCATTGCTGCTTGTGAAGTTGAAGATGCTGCAATTGACCCTTTCATGCTTTCGCTTGAAAATATTGCCGAGGCAAAGTCTTTAGGCTCAAAACTTTTGTGTTACACTGAAGTTGTCAAGTTTGATATTGCCAGTCATAAAATCATCGGGGTGCATCTGAGAAACAACCGCTCTGGTGAAACCCTGTATGTTGAACCAAAGATGGTTGTCAATGCTGCTGGTGCATGGGCAGGACTTGTGGCAGCCATGGCAGGGGCTGACATAAACATATTATACTCCATGGGAACGCTTCTTGTAACTCAGTCCAGAATCGCGGGCGGAGTTATCAACCGGTTGAGACCGCCTTCCAATGCCGACATTCTGGTTCCAGGCGGTACAGTTTCCATAATTGGCACGACATCTGTGAGAGTTGATGATCCTGACAAGATAAGACCAACAGTAAAGGAAACGGATCTTATTGTGGAGCTTGGTTCCCAGATGGTTCCAGCATTGGAAACCATTCGGTATATAAGAGCATATTCTGGCGTCAGACCCCTTGTAAATTTAGGTGGCAGCGGTGCAGATGACAGAAATATAAGCCGTGATTTTACTCTGCTTGGTCATGAAGATGCAGGACTCGACAACTTTATAACTATTACTGGCGGCAAATTAACCACATACAGGCTGATGGCTGAAAAGACGGTCAATTTAGTATGTTCAAGAATTGGCAACAGCAATCCATGCCTGACGCGTATCCGCCCTCTACCGTCTTCCATGGAGGGGAAATGGACAGAGCCTGGCATTGCACCTAAACGGTGGATTCAAAAAGCATATAATTCAAAGGATAAAATTTTGTGTGAGTGTGAGATGATATCTGAAAATACCATTGATGATATTGCCTATGAACTTCAAAAGAATAATGAAATTCCCAATTTGCTTAACATCGGGAAAAGAAGCCGTCTTGGCAAAGGCCCGTGTCAAGGTGCCTTTTGCAGTGTTCGAATTCTTGCTCATATGTATGACAAAGGCGTGCTTTCAGGAAATGACGGGGTAGGGGATATCAAGATGTTTCTGAATGAGCGATGGAAAGGACAGCGTCCCATATTCTGGGGAGATCAGTTGATTCAGGCAGAGTTGACAGAGGCGATGCACAGCGGCTTTTTTGATCTTGAATTGATGCACGAAGGAAAGTCCGAGTTTGAATCGACACACGCGAAAAATTCTGAAATTAAACTTGTGCATTCAGAAAAGGGGGAATAATCATGGAAAATCAGAAAAATATACCTGTCATCAAAACCGACCTGACTGTTATCGGTTCAGGCATGGCTGGTTTATCAGCCGCTCTTTTTGCCCTGAATCGTGGCATATCAACAGTCATAACAGGAAAAAGAAGCTCCATGAATTTCGCAACTGGTCTTATGGATTTAATGGGAGTTCATCCGTCGGGTAAAGAGTGGGATAATCCATGGGAAGCAATTGATATTGTAAGAAAAGATATTCAGGGACATCCTTATGTTTCAATAGGAGATGAAGATATTCGCAAGAGTCTTGAAGAGATGGTTGATTTTCTTGGGAAACAGGGGCTTGTCTATCAAATGCAAGAGCAGCATAATGTCAATGTGGTCACATCTCTTGGAACAGTAAAAAAAAGCTACATAATTCCTGAATCTATGTCTAATGGAGTTACTGCACTGGAACGCAGAGCACCGTCACTGATTATTGATTTTGCTGGCATGAAGATTTACAGTGCAAAGCAGATTGTCTCCACGCTGTCCGCCATTTGGCCAAATCTTCAATCTGCCAGAATCGATTTTCCCGGCATGGAAAAACTCGAAGAGGTCTATCCTGAGCATATTGCCAGAGCACTGGATGTTGAAGAGAACCGTATCAAACTTGCCGAGCTTGTAAAGCCGCTGCTTAACGGGGAACAATCCCAATCTCAATATCTTAATAATCAAGCTCAATTACAAGATTCTAATGGAGCACAATCTTGTAATTTAGGGAAATTTCAGTTTCAATATGTGGGATTTCCAGCTTTGCTTGGAATGTATAAATCAAGAGAAACTATCAAACAATTGGAGCAGCTTTTAGGGATTCCTGTTTTTGAGATTCCAACCCCGCCGGTATCGGTTCCCGGCATAAGATTGTACGAAGCACTTACAGACGGACTTGG
>JADGBP010000055.1 GCA_015231395.1 Desulfamplus sp.
ATCCCTGAACCGGAAACTACAACCATCCCTGAACCGGAAATTACAACTATCCCTAAACCCGAAACTACAACTATAACTGAGTCGAAAAACACAGCCTTAACTGAGCCAGAAATTACAGCAATATCTGAACCAAAAACTACAACCATAACTGAACCAGAAAATAATAGCATATCTGAACCTGAACCCGATACAACACATGAACCAAAAAACACTATCATATCTGAACCTATCTCTGATGAATTAGCAAAGTCAGGGTTAACGTCAGAAAACTTGCAAGACGCTCCAAAATCTGATATTTCTCCGCATTCTGAACCTGTCTCTAAGTCAGAACTTAAAAAAAAAAATCCTTTTGAGGAGTATGCTGAAAAAGAAAGCTCTGAAAAGGAAAGTTCTGAAAAGAGAGATTCTGAAACAAAAAGCTCTAAAAAGAAAAAAACTGAAAAAAGGGTGTCGAAAAGAAAAGTGCAAAGAAACGGCTGAAAAAAAGCTATGAGCTGGAAAAAGCTCTAATCGGAGAAAAAGATGCACCTGATAAAAAAATATGCAAACCGTAAACTATACAACACAAATGAAAAAAAATATGTCACAATGAAGCATATTTCTGAGATGATCAAATCAGGTAAAGATGTTTCCATTATTGACAATGAAACCGGAGAAGACCTGACATCCTCAATTGTATCCAGCCTTATGGGAAAAGATTCCGGTGAAACCGATGAATCTCTCTCTTCCGGTCTTCTTATCCAGCTCTTTCGCAAAGGCAGCGGAGCTCTTACAGATTATGCAAAAAAATATTTCTCTATCTGGCAGAATGCCTTTTCTCTTGCAGAAGATGAACTGGATAATATGCTGAAAGTTCTTGTCAAGAATAACGAGATTTCCAAAACTGAGGGGAGTCGACTGAAAAACGAGATCATGGGATTTACTACATCCTTGAAAAAATGGATCTCTGAAATGGTTGACAAAAGGATCAATGAGGCTTTAAGTGTAATGAACCTTGCAACAAGAGAACAGTTTATAAATCTTACGGAAAGGATCAACTTTCTTGAAAATAAAATTCAGGAACTGGAATCAGAAAATAAGCAGGATATCAAATAAAATATTCGGTATCAGGATCAACAGATAATGAAAACACAAACAGATTATAGTGAAAACAAGACCGACACTGACGATAATGCCAAAAAAAACAGCCATTATGATGCTGAAGATTATAGTTCTGATCATGCGGTTGACGGAGTCCTCTTTCTTAAGTTGAAGCGTGCCCTTCAGCACTTTCAGTCCAACCGGCTCAATACCACATATGAAGATGTAAAGAGCGATCCTCAGTATGACCAGATGGGCGAATTTTTCTTTAACCGACTCTACGCTCCCGAAGATTTTACCTTTCGGGATGAAGGTATGAAAAAACTTCACAGAGCATTGAATGGCAAAGTTTATTCGGGAATGGTCTCTGCGGTATCAAGAGTAATTGAGCTCCATGAATTAAGTGACGCTCTTGATAACAAGATGGTTCATAAAATGATAGATGCTGGTATTGGAATCGATATGAACATGGAACAATACCAGCAGATTTACAAAAGTCTTGATAATTATGACCAGCGGATTTATCAGATTAATCTAAGTACCGAAGTGACTCGTACATTTCACAGACTCAGCCAGAAGTGGATTGTTGCAGTCTCCCTTAATACTGTAAAAAGTGCCGCGTATTTTTTCAAAATAAAGCCTGTGGTTGATTTTATTTATCAGGGATATACCGCTTTCAGGCAGATCAAAAATATTGATTCCTTTATAAATATAATTAATGAGCGTGAAATAGCTTGGCATAATGAAATCTGGCATACTGTCAATTAATCAAAATTATCGCCTTCTTATAAAAAATGTCGCCATTTTTATAAAAAATTATACCATTCGGGGAACTTTGAGCTATAATCCATGCTATTCAGGAGATTTTGAAAGATGAAAAGAGCGTTGATTTTATCAGGTGGCGGCTCAAGAGGTTCATTTCAAGTTGGGGTGTGGAAGTATCTTCAGGAAAAAAACTGGATTCCTGACATGATCTGCGGCACCTCAATTGGTGCAATTAATGCTGTTGCAATAGGTTCTGGTCTTACTACTGAACAACTCACTCATATTTGGACAAAATCAGGACGAAGGAAAATATATAGATTTCAACCTATTCATTTTATTGCCAATGTCCTGTTGCGGCAACGATGGGTTCCATTGATGGATACAACGCCTCTTAAATCCATGCTCGAATCCTCCATTGATTTCAACCGATTGAAACAAAGCAGAGTAGAGATCATAATATCTGCTGTAAACCTCCACACCGCTATCCCTGAATTTTTCACCCAGAATGAAATCACAATTGACCATATTATGGCATCAAGTGCCATGCCCATTATTTTTCCCCATCACAAGATTGACGGTATCCCTTACTGGGATGGCGGTATCATGGCAAATGTCCCCCTGCTGCCAGCACTTGCACGGGGAATGGATGAGATTATTGTGGCACTTCTTTCGCCTGTAGGACATTTATCAAGACTGCCTGAACCAAGACGGATTATGGATGCTGGAGAACATCTGCTGGAGCAATCTCTTGCCTCTTCCTATCATAGCATACTTCAACAAAGCACAATCATGGGTAATAGACTCGTCGGAATCAATAACCTGATGCCTGGTTCTTCATATTTAAGAAAAAAAAATGCACAGAAATTTTTAGAGAATCCAGTAGAGGCAGCATCACAGAATAAGACACAAAAAATGCCGCGAATCATAACCATTGCCCCATCTAAAATGCTTGGTCTCCCATCTTTGTTAAATTTTAGCCTTAAACAGGCAAATGCACTGATGGCTGATGGGTATAATAACGCCCGGCAAAAATTGAATAATATTTTATAAACATACATAACTAAATTACCCCCCCAAAAATAGATTAAATTAACCCCCAAAATAGATAAATTTAAGGAGAAACCTTATGCTTCCTGAGTATTTTGAATTTTCACTGCCAACTAAATTAGTTTATGGTGCCGGCATTATAGGTAATATTGAAAAGGCAGTTGCACGTTTTGGAAAAAAAAGAGCGTTGTTAGTCACTGATGCTATTCTGGCCGGAGCAGGTCCTGTTGATAAGGTTAAAAACGGATTTAAGAACACTGATATTGAGATTGTGTCGGTGTTTGACAATGTACCTCCAAACTCAACCATTAAGACAGTTCAGGAATGTGCGGCACAAGGTATTGCGAATAACTGTGACATGCTTATTGCTGTAGGTGGCGGTAGTGTAATTGACACTGCCAAGGTTGCCAACCTTGTCATGAAAAAAGGTGGAAAGGTCGAAGATCATATGGGGGCATATCTCCTTGAAACCAGTGAGCTTCTTTTTCCCTCAATTATTATCCCAACCACTGCCGGCACAGGATCAGAAGTAACAAAAGTGGCTGTAATCGCAGATCCTGACAACGATGTAAAGCTGCCCTTTGCTGAGGAGCAGTTTCTCCCCCAGCTTGCCATTCTTGATCCGGAGCTGACACTCTCTCTTCCGGGAAAGCTTACAGCATCAACTGGTATGGATGCACTGGTTCATGCGATTGAAGCTTATGTTGACAAAGAGTGGTCACCTGCGTCAGATGCTCTTGCTCTCCATGCAATAAAACTTATCTCGGACAACATCCTTATTGCCTGTGCCAAACCTCAGGATATTGAGGCACGAGGAGCCATGCTGGTTGGCAGTTTTCTTGCCGGAGTTGCATTTTCTCATTCAATGGTGGGCATGGTTCATGGAATTTCCCACGCTCTTGGCGGGGTTTACCACATTCCCCACGGTCTTGCCAATGCACTTATTCTGCCTGAAGTGATGGAGTATAATCTTGAATCAAGACTTGACCGGTTTGCTGATATTGCCATTACTATGGGTATCTCATTCCCTGAGATAATAACAGACAGCCAGAGCATAATTAAAACAGGAAAATTTGATCTTCTGTCAAAACTTGTTGAAAAAACCGAATTAAAGTCACTTCAGCAAGCAGTTGACAGTGGTTCCAGTGCGGTAAAAGAGTTTGCTGTTAAAAAACTTGACAGCCTCGGATTTGTGGATCAGTGGGTAAGAAAAAAGGCAGCCTATGCCGGTGTGGATAAAATCAGGACATTGAACCGTCAGCTTGCATTTTTGACAGGTATCCCATTGAATTTGAAAGATGCGGGCATCAAAGATAATCTGGCAAAACTGGATCAGGTGGCTGATACTGCCATGGAAGACGGCTCCATGCTATACAATCCGGTTGAGCCCAAGAAAAGTGATGTAATTGAGATTATAAAAGCTGCATATTATCGTAAAGACAAACCTCTTAAAGTCTCTGACGAGGATCTCAAATCAAGAACAGCAAGAACCGGAGAGAAAGCCATTAAAGGCGTCTTTAAAGACGGTGATGATCTATATGATATTCTAGTGGGATTTTATGAACTGCTCAAAAGCGATGCTGAACTTGGACCAGCACTTTCAAAAACAGGGCTTTGCGTGCAGTTTGTCTATAAAAACCCATCTGCAACAATTACCATTGATGCCACAGGAGAGGAACTCAAGATTGTCGCTGGTGATTTTGATGGTAAGCCGGAAGTTACAATGACCATGGATGCTGATTTTGCACATAAATTCTGGCATGGCAAGGCTAACCTGGTCAGTGCTCTTACTCGTCGGCTTGTAGTCGCAAAGGGTAATGTTCCCAAAACCCTAAAACTTCTGCCAGTACTTAAACCGGCTTACAAACTTTATCCCCAGTATCTCAAGGATAAAGGGCTTCATGATATAATAATGGCTTGATGTCATTGGTAAAAATAGTTATCAATATAGGTGTTTTTCTACTGTTTTGTTAAAACACCTTTCAGTCAGTGTAACCGTTCAGTATCTGCCCCCTCTCCAAAAGGAGAGGGGAATTACCTGCTCTGTTTCAAATTTGGGTATATATTGAGTGTAGGGTGGCCATTAGGATGGTTATTCATGATATTTAACAAAGATTGTGCCAATGAAAAAATATAAAACAAGGTGGTTCAGAAAATGGAGTTATAAAAAGTCTATTTCTGATCAGACCTTGTTGGATGGTATAAAATCTTTTGAGTCTGGAATAGGAAATATAAGTCTTGGCAGTGGACTTTATAAACTAAGGCTGGCGGGGCAAGGTAAAGGCAAAAGCGGTGGATATAGAACATTTTTGGTATATAAAAAAGATCATGTTGCCATTTACATATATGGATTTAATAAAAATGAAAGGGAGAATATCAGTGACAGGGAATCCCAACTGTATAGGCGATTGGCTGAGACATTTTTAAACCTCTCAATCGTGGATTTTGAGATTGCCGTTGCAAAAGGAGAACTTATTGAACTGGAGGAATAAAAAATGAGAAAGTCAATGAAGGACTCATTAAGAGAAACCGTTCAGGGGTTAACAGATATAGGAATTAAAACTGCGTTTGATGACCAGGAATTAAATGAATTGGGCGTTATTGCTTCCAATATGGATATAACACCAAATCAAATTAAAAATATCAGACAAAGTATAAATGCAAGTCAGGCATTATTTGCACAATTATTGAATGTAAGTGTGTCTTCAGTTAGAAAATGGGAATCCGGCACAAGAATACCCGCAGGCTCTACTCAAGTCCTGCTTGAATTATTATCAAAATCTCCATATATACTTGATTTCAGAATTAACAAGTAATAAATCCCCTGATTCAAATCATCTTTTGTTCATCTTTTGTCTATCGTCTTCCAGCATACTTCCTGACTCAAACCATCGCATCCGCCAGCAATACCTCACAGTAACGGCAGTACTGGGTCGATTTAAGATCCACATCATCAAGACTTCTGCAGTAGTGCATTATACAGGAGTGATCCCTGCAGTGACGCAGGTTAAAAGTGTGTCCAAGTTCATGAATGCTCTCTTTGACGATCCTGTCGAATATCTTTTTTTTAGAGAGCTGAAAATCGGCGTTGAGTCTGTGAGTGGAGACAATGCAGGCAATGCCGTTAAGCTGAGCTTCTCCATAGACATGGGTCAATATGGGTATAAAGAGATCTTTGTCTGTTATGGCAAGAATTTTCACACATCTTTTAGGAGCAAGAGTTGCAAGTTTTTCCAATATCAATGTGGAGTGGTACTGATCTCTATCAGAATTAAACGCGAAATCAATATTTTGAAGCAGAGAAAGCACCTTTACCGGATATCCAAAGAAATCTCCCACAGATTCTCCTATGCCTGCAGAAAGTTCTGCAGATATGCCCGCTGTTGGTGAAACCAGAATAAATGGAAGTCTTCCTGTTGTATTATCCATATTTTTGCCTTTTATTTGGACTCCTCTTTTTTTAGATGATACCGCTTTATCTTACTGTAGAGCGTTGATCGGTCAATGCCAAGGGCTGTTGCACTTTGGGAGATATTCCAATCATTCTCATTAAGGGTATTTAAAATATGATATTTCTCAATTTGATTGAGAGTCCCTTTTGGCGGATAATGGTTAAGTAATTTTTGTTTTTGTTCTTCTGCTCCTTGATCTTGTTGTTTTTGCTCTTGTTGTTTTTGCTTTTGCTTTTGCTCTTGTTCTTGTTGTTCAGGTATTTCAATCCCGCAACAACTGCAGTGAGGCTGTTTATGCTCTGATTTATGAATACATACCTGTGTAAAAATGGGAAGATCCTCTGGTTCAATTGTATGGCTTCTGCAAACTACAACCGCACGTTCCACGGCATTCGACAGTTCTCTTACATTTCCGGGCCAGTTATAAAGCATCAGTTCATCCATAGCCTCTCTGCTGATCCGTTCCACAGGCTTGTTGATCTCCTGAACAAATTTATGTAAAAAATGGTTGGACAGAAGCGGTATGTCTTCTTTTCTTTTTCGCAAGGGCGGCATGGTCAAGGCGATAACATTAAGACGATAGTAGAGATCTTCCCTGAATGCACGCTCCTGAATCATTTTTTCAAGATTGCTGTTTGTGGCTGCAATTACCCTGAAATTCGCGGAAATCGGTTGTGTGCCTCCTACCTTATAAAAAACTCTCTCTTCTAGAACATGGAGCAGATCAATCTGCATTCGCATTGAGATTTCTCCTATTTCATCCAGAAAAATGGTTCCTCCGCAGGCCATTTCAAGGCGACCTTTACGGGTCTCCTTGGCATCGGTAAATGCCCCTTTTTGATGACCGAACAGTTCGCTCTCCATAATCTGTTCCGGAATGGAGCCGCAGTTGACACTAACAAACGGTCCCTCTTTCAAAGGGCTGCTGGTATGGATGGCTTTGGCTGCCATACCCTTGCCGGTACCTGTCTCTCCGGTAATGAGTACCGTGGATTTTGTCTCCTGAATATCTTGAATCAGTTTGAATATCTCCTGCATTGCAGAGGACTGTCCAAGCATGCTTTCAAACCGATTTCGCTCTTTAAACTCCTCCTTGAGATATAAATTTTCCCGCTTGCGGGATTGATGATCGTTTAACTTTTCAATTAAAACTCCCAGCTCATTGGGGTCAAAGGGCTTGAGCAGATAATCATATGCTCCTGCCTTCATTGCTTCCACTGATGATGGAATTGAGCCAAAGGCTGTGATCATTATCACATCAATGTCCGGATAGTGCTCTTTTACATGCTTCAAAACTTCTACACCACTTATGCCGTCCATCTTAATATCTACAAGCAGGAGATCAAAACTGTGTTTTTTCAGTATCTCTATGCATTTTTCACCACTTTCCGCTGTCATTATGTGGTGACCGTCTCTTTCAAGCCATCCGGCAAGGGATTCCCTGATAATAAGTTCGTCATCCACGATCAGAATTCTGATTTGATGCATGGTGTGTCTCTCCTTTTTTATACGAAAGTCTTTTTAAACTCTATCCTTTTTAAACGCTATGCCCTTCAGTTATTCTTTTTAAACTCTATTCTTTTTAAACTCTATGCCCTTCAGTTATTCTTTTTAAACTCTATCCTTTTTAAACGCTATGCCCTTCAGTTATTCTTTTTAAACTCTATTCTTTTTAAACTCTATGCCCCTTCAGTTATCCATGATCAATGCTGGCTCTCTTGGAAGTGTTATTTTAAAGGTTGCCCCATTTCCTGGTTGAGAGTTTACATAAATGTTACCCCCGTGCTCATTAATAATGCCATATACTACGGAGAGTCCAAGACCTACACCTTTTCCGCTTTTTTTTGTTGTAAAAAAAGGTTCAAAAAGTTTCGATATATTTTCTTGAGAAATACCTGAACCGGTATCTGTAAAACGTATGATAACACTGTCGCTCTCCAGATTATATTCCGTAGATATCGTCAGCACTCCTCCTGATGTTAGTGCCATGCTCTCTGTAGCATTGGAGATAAAATTTACGAATACCTGTTTTAACTGATCTTCAGATCCATGACAGGGGGGCAGTGATGAGTCTAATTCCATTATCAACTTGACACCATTTATCTTTAAAAGGTTGGCATTGAGTAAAATCGTCTGCTCAATCAAGTTGTTCATATCAATCTTTTTCAGCTCAATTTTGGATTGTCTGGCAAAAACGAGAAGATTGGAGACAATCCGGCTTATGCGTCGGGTCTCTGTCTCCATAAGATTAAGGTATTTTGAAAAAAGTTTGATCTCCTCGTCAGTTACCGGACTTTCTTCCATAATTCGCTTGTTAAGCATAATAAGATTCAATATTCCCGCTATCGGATTATTGATTTCATGCACAACCGAGGCTGATAGCTTGCCAAGAGATGCCATTTTGTCCTGATGAAGCAGCTTTTCATGGGTGACATTGAGCTGCTTTGTCCGCTCCTCCACCATTTTTTCCAAACGCCTTGTTATCTCTTGTTCATCTCTTTTTCGTTTGGTGATATCACGACTGATTTCAATGAACTTGGAAATTTCGCCTTTTTTTTTCCAGATTGGAAAAATAGTCAGTTCTGCGTATCTTTTTTGATTATCAGGCCCAAGGCGGGTCAACTCTATCTGACAGTGGCGTTTGTTGCGGATCACCTTCTCAAGGGGACAGATGCTGTGGCAGTTACTGTTTTTGCGTGTGGCTTCCTTAAATACGTCGTAGCATTTTTTTCCGATTACCTCTTCGCGGGTGTAGTTCATCATCCTTAGAAATGCGTCATTGACTTCAATAACCTCTTTATCTGGAGAGATAATTAGAATAAAATCCCTTATTCCATTCAAAATTGTCTCCATTTCGTTGTATGGAAGTTTCATCAGCCAATCCTTTATATAAAAGTTTTGAGTTTCAAATGGTGTTTAACAAACGGCAAAGTGTAGGAAAATCCAATTAATGTGTAGAAAAAACCTACACATGTGGTTTTAATCAACATTTTTAAAAAATAAATATAACAAAACTATATTTTTTTTCAAAGCAAAGTAAATTAAATTAACTCAAAAAACATTATAAAATCAGTATGTTTTTATCTTTATTGTCTTTATCTTCATAATTTATTCTTTATGGTATCCTTTTTGCTCTTATAAAGCATAAAACATCAAATAAATAAAATAAATAAAAAATAACGGACAAACATTAAAAGGGGGATATCATGAAACCACAGGCGGAGAGAAAAACATCACTGGCGGAGAGAAAAACATCACTGGCAGAGAAAAAAACATCACAGGCAGAAGAAAATATCTATTTTCCAACAGTATTTGGAAATCAGGTATGGACGCTTAAATCTGATAAAAACGACAAACAGGATCAGAAGACTAAACCATGTATCTGGATGGCATCTGGAGCAGTGGCGAAAAAAAATTGTAATAACTATTTTAACTGCACATCCTGCAAATATGACACAGCCATGCAGCAACTTGTTGCAGATAAATGTCCTACAGGCGAAAGAAGTGCCACAATAATCTCATCCATTCCCCGTGCAAGTGCTG
>JADGBP010000056.1 GCA_015231395.1 Desulfamplus sp.
CCAATACCAATAATAAAAATAGCACCATATTTTTCGGCAGCTTTACTCTCCCTTTCCTGAGAATTTAGATTTGGATATTCCAAAAGCAGATCTTCAGCATGGATAAATGTAATCTCTTTGGGTAAACATGGTATAATCTCGGGATAATAAACATTGATATAACGCTCTGTTCTCTTAATTACTTCGTAGATTGATTTTACGGTATTTTTTAAATAATCAAGGTTTCTCTCTTCTTGCTCAATAACCCTTTCCCAATCCCATTGATCAACATAAATAGAATGCAGATTATCCAGTTTCTCATCAGGACGTATAGCGTTCATGTCAGTATAAATGCCTTCCCCGCTTTTTAATCCATACTCTTTAAGTGCCATTCTCTTCCATTTTGCCAAAGATTGTACAATCTCTACAGATTGACCTCCATCGCCTTTAAAACTAAAACTGACCGGCTTTTCAATACCATTCAAATCATCATTTATACCTGTCCCGCTTTTGACAAAAAGTGGTGCTGTAGCTCTGTTCAGATTCATTTCTTCGGCAAAACTTGATTGAAAAAACTCCTTGATTTTACGAATAGCTTTTTCAGTTTGTCTGATATCCAGAAGAGGATTATACCCAAGCGGTTTTGTTATACTCCAAAATTGTTCCATAATGTCTCTAATCTCCTCTAAATTTAAATTTTTAAACGCTCATGGCAGAGTTTCTGCCGCCCCCGATCATGAAAACCAAAATGTGTTTTCACGTTAAAAGAATAACTATCTAAAAAAAATGTACTCCACAACCACTCCTGCAAAAAGAGTAATGGAAATAAGGCTGTTTATGTTGAAAAAGGCGATATCAATTTTTTCAAGATTATCAGGCGTAACAATGCGATGTTCTGCAATGAGAAGTGCTCCGATTGCCAGAAGAAAGATTAAAAAAATTGGGTGCATTCCAAATGTAAAATGCATAATGACTAGAAAAATAAAGGTAAGCAGGTGGAGCAGGGAAGAGACAATCATCGACTTTACGGCACCAAGTTTTGCAGGCATGGAAAAAAGTCCATGTTCCCTGTCAAATTCAATATCCTGACAAGCGTAGAGAATGTCAAAGCCTGCAATATAGGTCATAAGTGCCAGAGTGAGAAACATTACACTGAAACTGAGAGAGCCGGTTATAGCAATCCACGCTCCGGCAGGAGCTAAAGATATGGCAAATCCTAAATATATATGACAGTATTTTGTGAATCGTTTGGTAACTGAGTAAAAGAGGAGGAAAAACAAGACCGGAAAAGATAAAATAAAACACAGTTTTCCAAGCATTGCCGCAGAAAAGATAAAAAGGATAGATGAACCCGCCACAAACAGGGCTGCCTCCTTTTGTGTCAGAAGCCCTGACGGTATCTCGCGGATAAGGGTTCTGGGATTTTTGGCATCAATATCGGCATCTGTAATGCGGTTAAAACCCATAGCAGCAGAACGAGCCCCAACCATAGCCAGAAGAATCCAAATAATATCAGAGATTAAAAGTGGATGATTTCTCCATGCCATAACCACGGCAGACAGAGCAAAGGGAAGAGCAAAAACTGTGTGGGAAAATTTTATCATTCTCCCATAAGTATATACTCGGTTTTTAAAAGAAGAAATGCTGTTTTCAAAGTTGAAGATGGTGTTTTTAAAACTGAAGAAGTTGTTTTTAAAACTGAAGAAGTTGTTTTTCATATCTATTTGCTTTTTGCCTTTTATCTACTGTTTAAATTCTACTTTGCTTACTCATAAATTTCTTTGGCTTTTTGAATCTCTTCAGGCATGTTTTGAATCATGGTTTTTAACTCATCAAAGTTGTTTTTGAAAAAAAGAGCCATGTCCTGTGAAAGGGTTGGATGCATTGCAGGAATAGCGGGGTAGTTGATTTTAGTAACAATGTATTCTGAAAGTTGAATGATTCCGGAAATGCTTGACGGCTCAACTTTTCTGTTGATGTTGTGATGGTCTTTGATTCCTTCCTGCACCTGATTGGGAACTTTCCAGTCATCTGCAAGAAGATACCCTATTTCAGAATGGTGTGTGTTAAGAATGTCCTGTTCAAATTTTGTAAAAGGTTTGATTTCAGGTTTATAGTTCTGACAGGCTTGGAGAAAATCGTCAGGTGCGATCTGATATTCAACTATCATTCCAATATCGTGCAGAATACCACACAAAAAGGCATCTTCTCCTTTATGGGCAAATATACGTTCAGATATCATCTGGCAGCAAATACCGCTTGTCGCACAATGCAGCCATAATTTATTCACGGAAAAATAAGGATTGCCTGAGTCTTTTTTGAATATTTCCTTTAAAGCAGAGGTAACTACCATATTACGCAGGTTGTCCAGACCTAAAAACACGACAGCTTCAGAGATAGTTGAAACTTTCTGCCTGAGACCATAATAGGCACTGTTCACCAGGCGAAGCAAACGCCCGACAAGTGTGGGATCCATTTTGATAATCTGCTCGAAATCTTGTGTGGTGCTGTTAGGATCAGATAAAAGTTTAGTCAGATGAATGGCGACATGAGGCAATGTTTTAATCTGTTTGTATTTTTTCAGCATGTCGGTTGCTGATTTTAGCATAATTAGAATATCCGGTGTTATTGCGTTTGTTAATAAAATTATGACATTAGTCTGACATTAGTCTGAATCAGGATAGACGGGATAGACAGGATAGACAGGATAGACAGGATATTTCAGGTATTTTAGGTATTTCAGTTGTTTTAGATATTTCAAGATAAGTAAATCCAGTCTATCACTAAGCGTTCATGGTTGGAATCTGATCACCCCAAATAATGAAAATCAAAATGCATTGTCATGGTAATTTTTTTTACCTGTCAGAAAAAAGGTTTCCATATTCCCTTTCCCTTTAATAGCTATTACTCCCCGAGGTGTTAATATATATTTTTCTTTCAGATGCTCATGCGTGGCAGATGACACCTGAATCATGTCTTTAATGCCATGAGATTCCATTCGACTGGCGATATTGACAGTATCGCCCCATAAATCATAGCTGAATTTTGTTTCTCCGATTATGCCTGCTATAACTGGTCCGGTATGAATTCCTATTCTCAGACCAAGCGGCGGTATATTGTTTGTATTTTCCTCTGTAGTCTTTTCCATGTTTTTATCCATGGTTTTATCTATGGTTTTATCTATGGTTTTATCTATGGTTTTGCCTATTTTTTCATCTATAATTGTTGCTATATTTTTATTAAATTCAAGGATAATACTGTGCATCTCCAAAGCCATATCCGCGATTTTTTCTGCACTGTCAGAAAAAGGGACGGGCAGACCGCCAACAACCATATAGGCATCACCTATTGTTTTAATTTTTTCCAGACCATATTTGTGAGAAAGCCTGTCAAATTTAGAAAAAATATCATTAAGCAGGATTACCACCTTTTTGGCAGATATTCGGGTTGAGAGCCGTGTAAAATCACAAATATCAGCAAAAAGAACAGTGACTTCTTCAAAATTGTCCGCGATAACGGATTCTCCCTGTTTCAGGCGATTTGCGATGGTTTTGGGAAGGATGCTTAACAGCAAGCGTTCAGAGTTTTCCTGTTCTTGTTTTAACTGTTCAAGATAGAACTGCTCCTGATCCCGCCAGCGTTTTTTTTCCAGACAGGCGTTTAACCGTGCTTTTAATAACATGGCGTTAAACGGCTTTGGAAGATAATCCTCAGCTCCCATCTGTATGCAACGGGCGATTGATTCAACTGCATCTATTTCGGAAATAATAATAACAGGTATATTCCGCAGAGCATTATCTTCTTTAAGATATGTCAGACATTGATACCCATCCATCTCCGGCATTATGATATCAAGCAGAATAACATCAATTTTTGTCTGTCTGACTAACTCTATTGCTTTCAAACCATTTTCAGCCAAAGAAACATTATAGCCTAACTGTTTCAATAATCCAGCGAGTTTGATGCGATTTACACGATAGTCATCAACAACAAGCACATGGTTATTGCTGTTTTTTGATTCATGTTTGTTGCTGTTTTTTGATTCATGGTTGTTGCTGTTTTTTGATTCATGGTTGTTGCTGTTTTTTGATTCATGTTTGTTGCTGTTTTCTGATTCATGTTTGTTGCTGTTTTCTGATTCATGTTTGTTGATGTTTTCTGATTCATGTTTGTTGATGTTTTCTGATTGAACCTGAATTTCCATAAAAACCTCACTGACCAAGGGACGGTTCTAAAAGTTCGAGTACATTTATCTAAAGAGATAGAGCCGTTAAAAATCCCCCGTGTATGGCATCGTTAATTTTTCCAGGTTTGACGCAATCTCCAATAACAGAAAAAGAAATGTCAAGATCAAGAGCCTTAACCTGGTCAGCCAGAGTTTGAACCGATTTTGAGCCTGACGCTATAATGACAGTGTCAAATTTTTCCTGAAATCTTTCTCCATCACGCTCAAAGCTTACCTCTCCATCTTTAATGGAGACAACCTTTGAACTGGTGTTGATCTTTACTCCATATCTGTCCAGATTGTCCATCAATATCCATTTTGTGGATTTTCCGACATCTTTTCCAGCTTTTTCAAGCATCTCAAATACAGTCACCTGTGAAGAGCCGTTAAACATATAGTGCCTGATTCTTTCCATTTTCATCGCTTCATGTGTAACAAGAAAATGGAGTATTTCAGGTTCAAGCGTGCCTCTTTTTGCCACAAAAAAAGCTGTCTCAAGCCCCACTGCCCCACCGCCGATAACTGCGACCTTTTTGCCAAGACAGGGATTTTCTTTTAAAACATGCCATGAGGAGCAGACGCTTTTATCATCTGTGCCTTGAATGGGTGGAATTAGTGGAGCCGCCCCCTGGGCAATGATAAGATGATCAGGATTAATCTGTCGAATCAGATCAATATCCACACAGGTGTTCAGATGAACAGGAATATCATGTTTTTTCAACATTGCACGGTAGTAACGGATAAACTCCAGCAACTCCTGTTTATGAGGTGGTGCGGCAGCAATCCAGATCTGCCCGCCAATATCTTCGCTCTTTTCATATATTTCTACCCTGTGTCCTGCCTGAGTAGCTGTGACTGCGGCTTCAAGACCGGCTACTCCACCGCCTATTACCATAACCTGTTTAGGGCTGTTTGTCTTTGTAATGATCCGTTCTCCTTCAAAGCCAGCTCTTGGGTTCCCAATGCAGGAGACAGGTCTGCCATTGAACAATTCATCAGTGCATCCTTGAGAACAGGCTACACATGGTCTGATTTCATTTGCTCTGCCTTGCTGTGCCTTGGTCGGCCAGAAAGGATCGGCAATAAGCACTCTGCCAAGATTGACCATGTCAGCCTGTCCGTCCTGAAGAATTCTTTCAGCCTTTTCAGGGGTAGTAATTCGGTTTGATGCCATAACAGGAATGGAAACTGCCTGTCTGATATTCATAGCCAGAAAAGAGAAACCGGATTGCGGCAGTTCCATTGGCAGTTGAGGAACTTTGGATTCATGCCACCCGCCAGTAATGTTAAGTATATCTGCCCCTGCTTTTTCATAAACTTTTGCAATCTCAGGCATTAAATCATCTTCTGTGCTGCCAGGGACAAAATCATTGCCCGCCATCCTTACGCCAATGGGAAAATCAGACCCTACCCGTTCACGGATCATTTCAATAATCTGCCGTGGAAAACGTGTCCTGTTTTCAAAACTGCCACCATATTCGTCCTGCCTCAGATTTTTCAGAGGGGATAAAAACTGAGTGATCAGATACCCTGCTGACCCTATGATTTCCACCCCTTCAAAACCAGCTTCCACAGCTCTTTGTGCAGCGTCGGCAAATGCATTCTGGACAGCTTTTATATCTTCGGAAGTCATCTCTT
The DNA here is from genome assembly GCA_015231395.1 of Desulfamplus sp. Classification (GTDB taxonomy): domain Bacteria; phylum Desulfobacterota; class Desulfobacteria; order Desulfobacterales; family Desulfobacteraceae; genus Desulfamplus. The sequence continues at coordinate 5,843 of JADGBP010000056.1, forward strand.
TTGGCGTTATTTTGGAGTATTTTGAAAATACTGCGGACGGAGCCATTGGTGTATCATTGTTGATGAGAAAAGGGTGGGTATATGCCCCGCCGTGAAAAAGTTGAATCCATGGACTGGCACCACGATCTTTTATCATTTTGGTTGCCCTGGCAAAGGAGTCTATGGCTTCGTCCCGTGCAAGAGAAAGGGGCACAAACCCTGCCCCGATAAAATCAACACCAACAGGTCCAACTGTGACAATACCTGCCCCGCCTTTGGCAATCTCATCATAAAAGTGGTAATACCTGTCGTTAAGTTTGGTGTCATAAGAGTATAATAATCCTAAGGAAGGATAGGCAATCCTATTTCTTATTTCCTGACGGTTTATCAAGATAGGGCTGAAGAGATGTTTATACAATGTTAATTCCTTTTTGAGGTTGAAGAGATGATTATGCAATGTCAAATCCTTTTTGAGGTTGAAGAGATGATTATGCAATGTCAAATCTTTTTTACAATTTGTGTTGTTTTCTATCTTATGAAATTAGTCATGGTTTTAACAACCTGCTCAGGTGCAGGAACTTGTTTTTTACCCACCTCCATCACTTTCATCAACCATGCCATATTTTTCCCAAGAACCGACATTATCTGTTTACCTTCTCCGTCCTGCTCCATCTCTCCGGGATTCATGCCATGGGCAACATTCCAGTAGTTAGCACTGGGGAGTATCATTTCAGAATAAAGCAGATAGTGGTTTAGTGTATCAATAGTAGGAACGCCACCTGAGCGTCTTACTGCAGCAACCGCAGCTCCTACTTTATGGCGAAGAAGTCCGTTATTCACAGAGATCACAAAAAAAGCTCTGTCAAGAAAGCATTTCATTGTCCCTGCAACATCGGAAAAATAAACCGGAGAACCCAGAATAATTCCGTCAGCAGCTTTCATTTTCTGAATCCAATCATTGACTGGATCATCTTCAAAAGCACATTTTTCATTTTTATTTTTTACGCAGGTAAAACATGCGATGCATCCACGAACCTTCTCTTTACCCACATTGATAATCTCTGTTTCTATGCCCTGTTTTTCAAGTTCGGCAATCACTGTACTCAAAGAACCCGCAGTATTCCCTTTTTTTCTTGGACTTCCGTTAAAAGCTACAACTTTCATTTTAATCTCCTTTATGTGCAATCCAAATAATTCAGGTTTTTTTTAAACAAAATCGATTTCAATTATTTGTTACTTAAGTAGGTTATTATTAGTTTTTTATTATTCAGGAATTTGAATCCTGCAATAATTGCAGCGAAGCTGCCTATGTTTTTTTTTGTATGGTTTTAAGAGAATTATTTTTTATGAGTGTATCAATGTTCACCAGTTCAATGTCATTTGCATCAAAAACAGGTTTTCCAAGCTCCACAATTGCTATGTGTCTGTCGCACAAACCCGCAAAAATACGAGATGTCTGTATGGTTACACATTTTCTGTCATACATCACCAGTGGTGCATAAGGATTATGACCTTTGATAAGAAGGTTTGACCTGAATGCACTCATGGAGCTGTCAAAATATTTACGAGTCCTCTTTTTTCTAAATGAGTTAGGGTAATTGACAACTTCTTTATTCTTTGTGTAATCTGCCCACAGACACTCTTTCAGTTCATGGCTGTGAAGATCAAAATTATCAAAGATACTCTGATCTTCCGGCAACACACCATGAATACAGATAACATTATTGGATGTTGTTGCAATTAAAGGTAGAGATTCAAGAATATCACTGTAAAACATTTTATCATCACAATCTGACAAGTAATCCCAAAATTCGGCATCTCCAAAATCCACGTATTTTGAAGGGTTCAGGTCATGGTTTCCCATAAGCATAAAAATTTTATCAGGATATCGAAGTTTCAACAGCAAGAGATATTCAAGAGTTGCGGTAGGGTAAGGAATCATGGATGGTGGACTTCTGTCAATATAGTCGCCGCAGATAATTATTGTTGTATCGGATCTATTAAGAAAATAATTGTCAATGATAAATTTAATTGTTCTGCAATCGTTATGTAAATCCGAACAGACAATGCATTTGCCGGAATTTGCCGGTATTTTGACCCATCTTCCATCAGATTTGAACAACCTTAACAGCTCGTCTTTTTTATCAAACAAATCTGTTAATTCCATCAATATGCCTCTTTTGTTCCTCATACCTCTTTTGTTCCCCGAATTTTATCCTTGGATTCGTCCAAATAAATGGACATTGATTTTTTTTGAATTAATAGAGACAATAACATCATAGAACGTTCCTCATGTTGAAAATTATGCCCTATTTTGAGTGTTTAAGCCAGATTTTTCCTAAACAAATTGTAAGAATGCAGAAAATTGAGAGTCAAGGCAATGTTTTGCTGCAACGGTCGAATCGTAACCGTTCACTCCCCCCCCTCTGTTTTGATAGTCAAAATAGCTAAGTGCCTGATTTTTATATAACCCAATTTTGTATTGGGGAGGGGGGAGTGAACGGTTACGTCGAATCAAAACAACAAAGGTATTGATCATGGACTGTTTAAAAAGTATTTTTCTCCTTGAATTATCCATTAAGGTATTTTAGAGTGCTTTCGTTCATTAATCAATTTGTTCTATAGTTTTCCAGACCAGTAAATTGGCAGTCACTATCAGCCACACCCCCACCCCTTTATTTTTTTCAACATAAGTAAGTGTCTGATTCTAAGCCTCTACAATAATAACCTTTTAGTAAAAACTTTTATGTTAAGGAGAAAAACAATCATGAATCTGAAAGATATGTCCATTAATACGAAGATGATGGTAATGCCAGCAATAACACTACTGCTGCTTGTTGCGGTTGGCTGGCAGGGAATCCAGGGGATAAAAGCCGAGTCTGAAGAGGCGGAAAAACTGGAGAGCATAATGGATCTTAACACTGTTATTATGCAGCGAGAAATTGACCATTTGCAATGGACTTGTGGAGTAAGTGCCTTTTTGATTGATCATACCAAAAAAGATCTTACCGTAGAAACAGACGGGAATCTTTGTAAACTTGGTCGTTGGCTCGAAGACAGTCAAAGTATGGAAGATGCCTATAAAATGGTGCCTGAAATGATGGAACTTGTCGAAATCATGAAAGCAGATCATATTAAACTTCATGAGAGTGCTACAGCAATACGTAAAATTCTTGAAGAAAATCAGGGAGATCGTGCAAAATCTCAAGTCGCTCTGTCAGATATATATCAGAAGTCCACAGTACCTGCCCTTGCAATGGTACGCCAAGCATTGAACAAAATATCTGAAAAGATTGAAATTAAAGTCAAATTGAATAAAGTGCAGATTCATGAAATAGAACGGGCTACAAGGCGTAATATATTGATATTTATTGTCATTGCTATTATTATTGGAGTGGCAGTCAGTATTGTTGTTTCAAGGATGATGTCGGGTCAAATCAGACAGGCAGTCAGCTTTGCAGATGCTCTTGCTGGCGGCGATTTTTCCCAAACTCTAAATATATCGCAAAAAGATGAAGTCGGAGTATTGGCTAATGCTCTGAACGGAATTGCTAAAAGTTTGCGGATAATGGTCAATGAAATTAGGATAGGAAGCAGATCTCTTTCTGCGGCTTCCGCTACGCTGTCTGAGGTTTCCGTACAGATGTCAAGTGGAGCAGAACAGACTGCAATGAATGCAAATACAGTTGCCTCCGCATCCGAAGAGACAAGTGCCAGTATGGATTCTGTAGCTGCAGCAACCGGTCAGACTGCGACTAATGTCAATATGGTGGCTGCTTCGGCAGAAGAGATGATGTCAACCATAAATGAAATATCCACCAATACGGCAAAAACCAGTCAAATGGCTGGAAAAGCAAGCCAGAGGGCAAATCAGGCATCATTAAGGGTTGATGAGCTTGGCAATTCCGTACTGGAAATAAGCAAGGTAACTGAAACGATTACAGAAATATCTGAACAGACCAATCTGCTTGCCCTGAACGCAACTATTGAGGCAGCCCGTGCCGGAGAGGCAGGCAAAGGCTTTGCTGTAGTTGCAAATGAAAT
>JADGBP010000057.1:0-2246 GCA_015231395.1 Desulfamplus sp.
TGCATTTACTTTATAACCACATTTATCACAAATCCAGCTCGTCATATCTTGCCTCCTGTTTATTAAAACATTTGCAATTAATAAAAAAAGTAAAGTGTCTCATTTGAATTGAGACACTTTTTTTATTTTAGAATATTACTTAATTAAGATAATAAATTTAGATTTTTACTATAATACAAAATTCAATTTATGATTAAACTAAGTTTATAACCGAGAAACGCATAGAATTAATCAAGTATTTCCATAAGTTTACCACAGCAAGGTGGAACTCTGTCCCCTTTTTTCAATTCAACATATTTATTACATGTCTGGCAGTAGCACCTGCAGTCTGCATCAGCATAGATTTCAGCATATGTTTCCATTGACGCAGTTCCAGTTCCAGTTTCAATACCTTCAATAGCAAACCTTGCAAATTCATTCTGAGATGGAACATATTGTCCAACAGGCACAAGTTTTTTGTTGAATCTTGCACAATCAACAACTGTTTTCCATAATGCTTCTAATTTGACTTTTTCATCCGCAGTTTCAGGGGTAAACTCTACAAGATTTTTGTCAATGTTGATTTTCATTTGGTTTCTCCTTAAAAAATAATGGGGTTTTAAGTTATGATACAATCTTGAGGCACTAAGTAAATCTGGACTAACTTTTTATTTTCTTATTTTAAAAATTGACAATTGAACATTCAATTGTCAGCAGAACATTAAATTCTTGGCATAAAAAATTAAATTCTTAGCATAAAAAATTAAAAGCAAAATAAATGCCAAAATACTTCTTTGAACAGTTTTTGATGACTTGACTTGAAAGGTGAATTCTATTACATAAAAAACATCAAACAGCAGCAAGCACCTTGATATTATATTGAGTTATCTTATCTACATCTTATATCTTATCCATAGTATGATTTTAGTTTCAATGAAATCATAGAATAATTATCCACATCCACCACAGACATTAATACCCGTTTCCATGAATTAATCCAAATGCTTAAAAAAGGCAAGAAATATGACATTAATGAAAAAACTTGGAAAGAAGTTTGTTGTAACTACAGAGCTTGGGCCGGTCAAAGGAGTTCAGACTGATGAATCGCTTGAAAAAGCAGGGGCATATCTTCCCCTTGATGGCATCAATATCCACGACTGTCCCATGGGAAATTTAAGAATCAATGCCACCATGATGGGTGCTCTGATTCAAAACAGATTGAATATCAATGCCATTCCTCACTATACATGCCGTGACAGAAGTCTGCTTGGGACTCAGGCAGACCTTCTTGGAGCCCATGCAATGGGTATCCGGCATATTCTTGTTACAACTGGAGATCCTCCTAAACACGGACCATTTGGTGAAATCTCCAAAGCTGTCTACAACTATAACACTTTTGAACTGATAAGGCTTATTAAAAATCTGAATTCCGGTCTTGATTATAATGATAAAGAGTATGGGGGAAAGACTGCTTTTAACATCTCCTGTACGGCTCTACCCACCACCAGAGATATGGATCGGGAAATATCCCGAATGGAGAAAAAAATTGATGCCGGTGCAGACTTTTTTCAGACACAGGTGGTCTATGATGCATAACAGGCTGTTAAATTCGCGGAAAAATCAAAATCATTAGGAAAACCTGTGATTATGGGCATCATGCCTCTTAAAAGTCTAAAGATGGCAAGTTATATGAAAGATCATGTGGAAGGCATTGATATACCTGATAATATCATAGAAAAAATGAAAGCCGGTATGGACGGTATTGAAATCAGTTGTGAAATTATTAAACAGGTTTTTCCATATTATGATGGTATTCATATCATGGCTATGGGAAATATCAGCGGAACCAATGCCATTATAGAGTATATTGATTCATTAAAGACTCATGACCGGGTTTCTACCAATCCCGAATCATAAAAGCAAAAATATGTTTTCACGGTAGCTCTCATGGCGGGGTTTAGATCAACTCCGCTCCGAAGTAACTCCGAAGTATAAAAGCAAAAATGTGTTTTCACGGCAAAAAGTATTTTGAAAACCATGTCTTAAAAAAGGATAATCAAATCATATGGGATACTTTCTTGAAGAATTATTTTCTTTTGTTCCGTTGTTTGAAAACATATCTAAAACCAGCAAACAATACCTGTGCGAGCTAACAGGTTATGATTTGCCATGGTTTCAAAAAGATGAATTGATTATCGAGGAAGGTTCTGCCAGCACATCCTTTTTTATTTTGGTAAAAGGAACTGCCAAAGTCGTTCGCAAGCACT
>JADGBP010000057.1:2342-9827 GCA_015231395.1 Desulfamplus sp.
AACTTAATAAATCATATCAATGGTGTACCAATCTGTTTCAAAATCCCAGTAAGAGATAAAAAAGAAAATATAGTGAAGATACAAAGGCAGAGTAGCTTTATTCATCTCTGCCTTGATTTTTATCTGATATTGTTCACCTTTTTCAAGCTTATCAAGCGAAAGAATTTTAAGATTATAGACATTGCATGCTGTCTCTTTTGCCTGTTCAAATGATGAAGTGATAAATGGCTTGCCTGTTTTCCATGGTCTTTCCACAGTAAACTCTTGCTTGAGGCCATTGTATTTTAATGTGGTAAAAATATTGACATCCGCGATTTTTTCATCAAACCATGCATCCCGTTCGCGATAAACAGAGACATAAAATGAAAATGATGCAGGAACTCCTTTTAGTACAGCTTCGCTCATTTTTTCAGTAAATGCACCAGTTATCGTAAAATATGAAATTAGATTGTCCCGTGTATTTGTAATGAAAATATTTTCAAGAGCACATCGATTTCTGGCTATAGCAGAAGATGGAATAGCAGTCTGCGTCAGAATGACAAAAATAGCTATATTCAAAATAAAGGTAATTGAAACAGGTCTTTTATCCGTTTTAACTGGGTGATGTATCATCTCTATTTGTCCATGATGTATCATGTCCATTTGTTCATTTCCTGTTTTTTCCAAATTAAAAGAACAATTGAAGCCATTTACTTAAGCACAATTTAAGTCATTTGATAAAAGCAGCATAAAGCCTGAATATTTAAACAGGCTCTAAGCTGCTCAACATAGCGGATTTTAAAGTTGATCCTAATCAACAGTAACCGGTCTGGTTTCCCATGACTCTTTTCTGGTCAGAAAGGTTTTGATAAAACGGTGATTAAGATCGTGTCCTGATTTATGGGTTTGAATATGACCCATAATTGGCATACCCAGAAGAGCAAAATCGCCTAAACAGTCAAGCAGTTTGTGTCTGACAAATTCATCAGGGTAGCGAAGTCCCGCTTCATTAATAATTTTGTTCTGGTCAATAACAATGGCATTATCAAGACTTCCGCCTCTGCCCAGATTGAACATCTTGAGATATTGAAGATCCTGAATAAACCCGAATGTTCTGGCGTGGCATATGTCTTTTGCAAAGTTTTCAGGCGACAAATCAAATGAGAGTGTCTGGGAACCAATTACCGGATTGTCAAAGTGTATGGAGCAGGAAATTTTAAAGTGTGAGTGAGGGGTCACAGTAACATATTTGTCATTATCCTGAATAGTGATTGGTTCGATCACACGGAAAAACCATCTTGGCATCTGCTGCTGCTTTATGCCTGAACGGTTAATTATTTCTGTAAAATGCCTGGCACTTCCATCCATAATGGGCATTTCATAGCCATCAATTTCCACCAGGGCATTATCAATGGCAAGCCCTGCAAATGCCGCCATAAGATGTTCAATTGTGGAGACAATGGCACCATGGCTGCCTACCACAGTGGCAAGACTTGTATCTACAACCATGCTGAAAAGTGCGGGAATATCCGATGTGCCTGGAAGGTCAATTCGTCTAAATTTGATACCGTGATTTTCCGGTGCTGGTTTAATGGTAATACTGGCTTTTCGTCCTGAATGTACCCCTATACCAGAACACGACACTGATTTTTCAAGGGTCTGTTGTGGATAATATTTGTCCATATCGCTCCGTCTGGATTTTGAGTTGCCCCGATAAATTACGAATCAGCACTGTTTTTTTTATCTATAGCAGATTATATTGATGTTATCGTAGATTATATTGATGATATAACGGATTATATTGATGAAATCAAAATAATTGAGAATTTTATTTACTTCTATTATAAAAGTGTTGAAAATTACAGCCTTAGTTTAAAAGTCATATCTATAGACTTCCAGAAAAAGATTTTGGTATCTCAATTTTTAAGAAGGGCAACCGCAAGGGATTGCCCCTACTCTTGCCAATTGAATTATCTGGAAAACTATATCTGATTTTGACTCATTCAATTAGCATTCATTTGATTCATTAAATTACTGTTACAATTCAATTACCGTTCAATGGAGGAAGTCCTTTTGCTGGCAAGGATTAATTGCAGTGCAGTTGCTGGAATAGCAGGCTATGTTGTGGAAGTTGAAGTAGATATCTCGTTTGGACTTCCAATATTCAATATTGTCGGTCTGCCTGAAACTGCTGTCAGGGAGAGTCGTGAGAGGGTAAAAACTGCAATTAAAAACTCCGGATATCCTTTTCCCATGGATAGAATCACAGTCAATTTGGCACCTGCTGATGTAAAAAAAGAGGGTACCGGATTTGATCTTCCGGTTGCTATGGGTATTTTATCTGCATCTAAGATTTTCCCTCCGGACAGGTTCAATGGTTACTTTATGATTGGGGAACTATCTCTTGACGGAAGGATAAAGCCTGTTAACGGAGTACTGCCGGCTGTTCTCTGTGCCCGAAAAAATGGAGCTCGGGGTATTATTGTGCCTTTGGAAAATAGAGGAGAAGCCTCTATGGTCAGAGATATTGAGGTGCTTCCGGTGGAGACTTTGGTAGAGGCAGTTGAGTTTTTTACTGGTATGAGAAAAATAGAGCCGTTCTCAAGAGATTTGAATGACCTGCTTGCCAGAGAAGATTTGGGCATATCTGATCTTGACTACTGTGACGTGGCAGGTCAGAATCATGCCAAAAGGGCATTAGAGATTGCAGCAGCAGGTGGTCATAATTTATGCATGTCAGGTCCACCAGGCTCAGGCAAGACAATGCTTGCAAAACGGATCGCATCAATTTTACCGCCTCTCTCCTTTGATGAAGCACTTGAAACCACTCAGGTATATTCTGTGGCAGGACTATTAAGAGAACAGATGCCACTGGTCACTCAAAGACCATTTCGTGCTCCTCATCACACCATCTCTGCCCCAGGGCTTGTCGGCGGAGGGTTAAAACCGGAGCCAGGAGAGGTAAGTCTTGCCCATAACGGACTTCTCTTTCTGGACGAACTTCCTGAGTTCCGCAGAAATGTACTTGAGGTGCTTCGTCAACCAATGGAAGACGGCATGGTTAGAATCTCACGGGCTGGAGCAAAACTTGCCTATCCATCTGTCTTTATGCTTGTGGCTGCCATGAATCCCTGTCCTTGCGGTTATCATGGAGATACTGTAAGAGAGTGTACCTGCACTGCATCACAGATTCAGCGTTACAGAGGACGGATTTCAGGACCTCTTATGGATAGAATTGATATTCATATTGATGTGCCTGCTGTATCATTCGTGGAGCTGACCGGCAATACAAAACCGGAATCATCCAATGAGATAAGAAAACGTGTTTATGCCGCAAGGCAGTTTCAGACAGAGCGGTTCAAAGGCACTTCTGTTTTCTGCAATGCTGCAATGCGTCCTCGTGATATCCGTAAATTCTGTTCTCTTGAACCTGCGGCTTCAGCCATACTTGAAATGGCTGTGGATAATTTAGGACTTTCTGCACGGGCATACAGTCGAGTCCTTAAAACAGCAAGAACTATTGCGGATCTTGACAATCAGAGCGATATACTTCGTCAGCATGTGGCAGAAGCAGTGCAATACCGAAATGAACAATAATTACCTAAATGAATAATATCGATAAAATGAACAATAATACTGAAATGAGTGTATTATGAAAAAGAAATTACCCATCGGAATCCAGACATTTTCTCAGATAGCCTCTGAGGGATATTATTATGTGGATAAAACAGCTTTTGCTCATAAGCTTACTCAAGAGGGTAAATATTATTTTCTTTCCCGTCCCAGACGGTTTGGCAAGAGTCTTTTTCTGGATACGCTCAAGACATTATTTGAAGGCAAACAGCAATATTTTAAAGGACTTTATATTGAGGATAAATGGGACTGGACAAAATCATATCCTGTTATCCACATAAGCTTTGCCGGCGGGGTTCTGCAAAATAGAGAAGAACTTGATGAAAAAATCAGGGAACTTATAGATGACAATCAACAGCACATGGAGGTTGATTGTGGGCATGGTTCCATATCAGGTTGTTTTGCAAAACTTATCCGTTTGACAAACCGAAAATATGGCCAGCGGGTTGTGATCCTTGTTGATGAATACGACAAGCCCATACTCGACAATATCAACAACATCGACACAGCTCTTGCCATGCGTGAGGGGCTTAAAAATCTCTACTCTGTCATCAAAGACCTTGATTCCAATATTCAGTTCGTATTTTTTGCAGGAGTCTCCAAGTTCAGCAAGGTGAGTCTCTTTTCAGGGCTTAATAACCTGCTTGATATTACAGTTTCATCTGCTTATTCTGCAATCTGCGGATATACTGAAAACGATATAGACAGTGTGTTTAAACCCGAGCTTTCCGGCTTTAAGCGTGAGGAAATTCGTCGTTGGTACAACGGCTACAACTGGCTTGGCGAATCTGTGTATAATCCATTTGACTTGTTGCTGCTTTTCAAGGAAAAGATATTTCGACCATGGTGGTTTGAAACTGGAACGCCTACATTTTTGATCCGTCTGCTGGTCAGTAAAAAATTTTTTACCCCTGATCTTGCAAATTTACGCACTGGCATGACTCTGCTTTCAACATTTGATGTTGATATGATAACGCCGGAAGCCCTTTTATTCCAAACTGGATATTTGACTATACATAAAGCAGAAGAACCGATACTCGGTCATTGGGTTTATACTCTTGGCTACCCGAACCATGAGGTTGAATCAAGTTTGAATGCAAGTCTTCTATCTGTTTATACTGATGATATCAGCAGAAGTTTTGCCAATAGATTAAGACTTCAAGACTTGCTTCTGGCAAATGACATTATGGGACTGAAAGATCTGTTCACAGCTTTTTTTGCCTCAATTCCCAGTGACTGGTACCGCAATAACACAATTTCAAAATATGAAGGTTATTATGCCAGCGTTTTTTACAGCTATTTTGCAGCTCTGGGACTGGATATTATTCTGGAAGATGCCACAAATCATGGACGTATTGACATGACTGTCAGGTTTAACCAGAATATCTACCTGTTTGCGTTCAAGGTGATTGAGCTTATTCCGTCAGGTCATGCTCTACAGCAGATAAAAGATAAGGGCTATGCACAAAAATATATGGCTGAGGGTTTGCCAATTCACCTTATTGGAGTTGAGTTCTCCAGAGAGAACCGGAATGTTGTAAAGTTTGAGGTAGAATCAAACTACCATGAAAATGCATTCTGATTTTATCGTGAAAACACGTTTGCTTTTCATTATTCGGGGTGGTCGGATTTTGACGACCATGAACGTTTAAATAAACATCAAAACGAAGGATTAATATTTACTATGTGTAATCATTGCAATGATAACGATCATGACCGTAACCATGACAACGACCATACCCACGACTACGACCATCATCCTAAAATCATTCAGATCATGCCTGTTCAAAATACGCTTTTTGCGGTTTATATGACTGAGAAACCACCTAAATATTCAGTTTGTCATGGAAAAAATGGGATAAGTCTTGTATCTGTTCTTTTTCTGGCACTCATGCAGTATGGTGACCAAAGTATGATTGAAGGCTTTTTTGCATCTAATGCCATATTGTCGTGTGAAGATGTAGAAGGTTTTGTAGGATATGCGACATCACTTGAAGATGCGGAGAAAATATATGGTGATTTGACACCCGGACTATGACTGGCATTTACTGACATTGATTTTTTAACAGATTTAATAGATTTAAGAAATAGGGAATTATAAGAAACCATGCATAAATTACTTAGTGACAAAACCGGTGAAGAGATCATGCTTCTGGGTAACGAAGCCATTGCCCGAGGTGCGATTGAAGCAGGGGTTGCCTTTGCCACTACCTATCCCGGTACCCCGTCTTCCGAGCTATCTTTGAATCTCTTTCAGATTTCTAAAGAAACAGACCTTTACTTTGAGTACAGTACCAATGAAAAAGTTGCCATGGAAGTTGCGGCTGCTGCAGCCAATTCAGGTTTGAGAACAATGTGTATCATGAAACATGTGGGTCTCAATGTGGCGGCCGATCCATTCATGACTCTTGCATATATTGGCGTAAAAGCGGGCATGGTTATTCTGACAGCAGACGATCCCTCAATGTTCTCCAGCCAGAATGAACAGGACAACCGCTATTATGCCAAATTTGCAGGACTTCCCATGTTGGAACCATCTTCGGTTGCTGAGGCAAAGGAGATGACGATTGCGGCATTTGAACTCTCAGAAGCTCTTCAGGAACCGGTTATCCTGAGAACTACCACCAGAATAAATCACTCAAGTGCATTTGTTAAAATTGGTACCATAATGGAAAGAAAAACAAAGGGTAGTTTTGAAAGAGATCCCATGAACTATGTAACTGTGCCCGCAGTCTCCCGCAAACTTCATGTCAAGCTTCTTGAAAATCTGAAAAAAGCAGAAACATTGTCAGAAAGTTCTGTGCATAATTTTGAAAGATCAGGTTACGGAGATACCATGACTGTTAAGGCAGATAGTATGCCTCTCGCAGATAGTATGTCTCTCAAAGATAACAGCATGTCTCTCAAAGATGACAGCATAGCTCTCAAAGATGACGGTTCCGCTGAAAACAACATATTTGGAATCATCTGCAATGGAGTAAGTTATCTTTATGCCTCTGACGCAATCAAGGATTTAGGTATTGAAAACCGTACAAAAATTTTGCGTATTGGCTTTTCAAACCCTATGCCCGGTAACCTGATCAAGTCATTTGCAAAAAAATGCGAGAAAATTCTTGTAATTGAAGAGGGCGAGCCTTTTATGGAAGAGGCTATAAAAGCCTTTGCTCAGGAAGCAGGAATTGTCATTCCTATCAAGGGGAAAGATGATACTCTTTTCTCAAGACTGTATGAGTTTGATCCTGCCATGGTTCGCCAGAAAATAGCCGCATTTTTTGAAATTGATTATACGCCTGTCAAACCTGTAGATACCAAAGGTCTGCCAGCGATCCCCCAGCGTCCCCCAAATCTTTGCTCCGGCTGCTCGCACCGTGCCACATTTTATGAGATTAAAAAGGCAGCTGAAGGAATGGATGTCATTTATCCTTCAGATATCGGCTGTTACACATTAGGCTTTCTGCCGCCTCTTTCCACAGGTGATTTTGTGCTTTGCATGGGGGCATCTGTGAGCAGTGCCTGTGGTTTTTCAAAGGCTACAGATCATAAAGTGGTAGCGTTAATTGGAGATTCCACCTTTTTTCACTCTGGAATTACAGGGCTTGTAAATGCTGTATTCAATAATCATAATTTTACTCTGGTAATTTTAGATAACGGGATCACAGCCATGACCGGACATCAGCCAAACCCGGGTGTGGATATGACAAGCATGAATTTTGAAGGCTACAAGCAGATATCCATAGAAAATTTGGTAAGATCATTCAGCATTATATTTTTTTCTCTTTATATTTTTTATGTTGTTATATTGTGTGTATGTTAACTGAAGATATTTTCATATCGGCAAGTGTAGTAGGTAGGCAAAGGTTAATGAATGTTATG
>JADGBP010000058.1:0-5959 GCA_015231395.1 Desulfamplus sp.
CAAAAGGGAAAAGTGGGGCATGATATTTTTGCTAATATTCTCTATGGAGGATATCAGGGAACCCTTTATCCTGTTAATCCCGCAGCAAAATCAGTTTTAAGTGTCAAATGTTATAAAAGCATTACAGCTATTCCTGAACCAGTGGATCTTGCCATGATTATTTTACCCCCTAAGCTCGCCATGAATGCTGTTGAAGAGTGTATTGCCAAGGGGGTCAAAGGCGTTGTGATTGTATCTGCCGGGTTTAAAGAAGTTGGAGGAGAGGGGCTTGAGATTGAACAGAAGATTCAGCAAATGTGCAGGGATGCAAAGATTCGGCTTGTAGGTCCTAACTGTCTTGGGGTGATCAATCCTGCTCCTTCAGTATCATTGAATGCCAGTTTTTCAAAAAGAATGCCCTCTCATGGCAATATCTCTTTTATCTCTCAGAGCGGAGCATTGTGTACTGCAGTGCTTGATTTTGCCGCTGACAAGGGTTTTGGTTTTTCTAAATTTGTATCTATAGGCAACAAGGCGGACGTGGATGAGCTGGATCTGTTGAGATATTACCACAAGGATCCCAATACAGATGTTGTCATGATTTACATGGAAGAACTTTCACGAGGTGCAAAGGAGTTTATCTCTGAAGTACGGGAGATGACATCAGGTATTAATCCCACACCGGTGATTGTAATTAAATCCGGCACGTCTGATGCTGGTGCTGCTGCTGCTGCGTCTCATACCGGATCCCTTGCCGGATCAGATACAATATATGACGCAATTTTTAAACAGTCAGGTATTATAAGGTGCCACACTGTTAATGAGCTGTTTGATTATGCCCAGGCCCTTGCTGCCAAAAAAGTGCCGCAGGGAGACAAAATAGCCATTGTTACCAATGCCGGAGGTCCTGGTATTATCGCCACAGATATGAGCGAGCATTCAGGGTTGAAGCTTGCGGTTTTTTCAGATGAGACTGTGAAGGAACTTCATAAATACCTTCCGCCTACAGCCAATTTTCATAATCCGGTAGATGTTATCGGAGATGCAGCACGGGATCGTTATGAAAACACTCTTGCCACAGTAATGAGTGATCCGGGTGTTCACAGCGTTCTTATTATCTTGACTCCCCAGTCCATGACCGATGTCATGGGAACGGCGGAAGCGATTGTCAGCATTGCAAAACGCTCTGTAAAACCGATTGTGTGTGCTTTTATGGGGGTTGTAGATGTCTCAGATGGCGTAAAACTTCTTCAGCAGAATAATGTTCCGGTTTACCAGTTTCCGGAAAGTGCCGCCCGTGCCTTGGGAGCTCTTTATGCACAGCAGAAGTGGCTTTCTCGTAAAATTATGCCCCAATATCGCCTTGAGTTCGACAAGGTCAAAGCAGATGAAATTATAACTCGTCATATTGATAACGGAAAATATCTTCTTGATGAGATGGATGGCAGCGAGCTTTTAAAATGCTATGGATTTAAAACGCTTGAGATGGAAATTGCCCAAACCCCGGAAAAAGCCATTGAAATCGCGGATCGAATCGGATATCCGGTAGTCATGAAAATTGTCTCTCCCCAAATTCTACACAAATCTGATGCTGGTGGTGTGAAGGTGGGGATTGAAACCTCGACAGATGTTCGGGCAACGTTTGAAAGAATCATGAAATCCGCATCGGATTATAAACCTTCTGCTGAACTTCAAGGAGTATTGGTGCAAAAGATGGCACGACCAGGTAAAGAGGTTATCCTTGGTGTCAGCCGTCATCCCGGATTTGGTCATGCGGTGATGTTCGGGCTTGGCGGTATCTTTGTGGAGGTATATAAAGATGTAGTTTTCAGAATGTCGCCTATGGGAAGGAATGTAGTGCACAGTATGGTGAGCGGAATTAAAGGATATCCAATTCTTGCCGGATTTAGGGGAGAGCCTAAAGCTGACATTGAAATGCTCGAAAAGAATCTTGTGAGCCTTAGGGCAATGGTGGATAATCATCCGATTATAAAAGAGCTTGATATCAACCCTCTATTTGTTCACAGGGAGGGGGATGGTACAACGGTCGCAGATATTATAATCAAACTGGAACCGCTTGCTTATCAAACTGAAACCGCTTGCTTATCAAACTGAAACCGCTTGCTTATCAAACTGAAACCGCTTGCTTATCAAACTGAAACCGCTTGCTTATCAAACTGAAACCGCTTGCTCATCAAACTGAAACCGCTTTATATGGAGGTTTTAATGTCTCAAGGAAAAGATTTTGTTATGAAAGAAGGAAGCAGTCCAAATGAAAATTCCTGTAAAAGCAGCAAGCTGCCTGATGTTGATTTTTCAACTTTTATGATATCTCTTTATTCATCTGCACTTGTTCAACTTGGAGAGATTCCGGATCCAGTAACCGGTTCAAGAACAAAAGATTTATGTATTGCCAAACAGACCATTGACATGATTTCCATGCTGGAAAAAAAGACATCTGGTAACCTTGATCCTGAAGAAGAGAAGCTTATGACAAGCCTTCTTCATGAATTGAGAATGACTTACGTAAAGGTAAAGTGCTGATAAGCATTGTAATGACAGATGAATAATGGCAGGTAAAATGCTGAGACAAGTAAATGAGCTAAAATGTTGATAGGTAACTATGTAACGTGCTGATAAAATCTCCGGCAAAAATAAATCTATTCCTGTATGTTACAGGAAGACGAAATAATGGGTATCATGACCTGTTTACATTAATGTCCTGTATTGATCTTTATGATGAGATTGAACTGAGTTTCAATCAGCCAAAAACCACTGTTTCATGTGACAATCCTGATGTTCCCCAGGATGAGTCAAATCTTGTATTTAAGGCAGTAGATTTGTTTAAGAAAGCCTACTTTTTGTTTAATAAAACCCGTTTTTCTGGCAAGTTGCTGGATAAAGATTCTCCATATTTAATGGATAAAGATTCTCCCACAGGTCTAAAAATTCATATTAAAAAACAAATACCTGTAGGTGCTGGGCTTGGTGGAGGCAGCAGCAATGCGGCTTCAGTACTGAAAGCCATAAATTGTTTTTACGGTTTCCCATTTTCCTTATCCGAGCTGATGAAAATGGGACTTCAACTGGGTGCAGATGTTCCGTTCTTTATTCAGGAAAAGGCAGCTATAGCAGAAGGTATCGGTGAGAAACTGACACCTCTGGAACAGTTTGAAGAAGAGAGATGTTTTATTGCAGAGAGGAAGGATTTCATCTCTTTGCCATTAATGAAATCATGTTATGTCCTTTTGTTCAATCCAGGAATTACAGCCTCAACAGCCAGCGTATATAAAAATCTCGATTTGGCATTGACAAAACCGGTTAAATCTAATATTAAGAGCCTTTCAAAAAGCTCCGCTATCCTTTTAAAAAAATCCGACATGAATCAAGAGAGGAATCGCATAAGGGCGTTGATGCATAATGAGTCTGTAATGCATAATGATCTTGAAGAGTCCGCATGTACCTTGTATCCTGAAATCGGATTGTTCAAAAATGAATTGATTGAGTGTGTTCCGGAAAAGGTAATGATGACGGGAAGTGGTTCAACTTTTTTTTCCCTTTTCCCCAACCGAGAAAAAGCTCAACGCTGTTTCAATGAACTTTCCATAAAATGGAAGTCTGGCAAAAAGAAAATCTTTCTAACCTCACTTATAAACACAGATTCTCTGATGTGAACCATCTGTTGTGCTTTTAAAGAAAATATACTTTTCAAAAAAAATATTAATATTCTTTTTAAACGCTCAAGGACGGGTTTCGTCCACCCCTGAATATGAAAACCAAAATGTGTTTTCACGGTAAAGGGAATATATAGCTTTTAAAAAATATGAATATTAGGCATGGCAGTAGAACATGACAGAATATTTGGAATATTGGGGCGTCGTCAAGCGGTAAGACACAGGATTTTGATTCCTGCATTCGGAGGTTCGAATCCTCCCGCCCCAGCCAATAAAATAATGCATCAAAGAGAGCTTATATGGATACAATGTCGCTTTTTTCTGGAAACTCCAACCGTATACTTGCACGCAAGATTGCCGAGTATCTTTCCAAGCCTCTTGGTGCTGCAAAGCTGAATCAGTTCAGTGATGGTGAAATTCAGGTTGAGATTCAGGAAAATGTCAGAAGACGGGAAGTTTTTGTTATTCAATCAACATGCAAACCTGTGAATGATAACTTGATTGAACTGTTGTTAATGATAGATGCTCTTAAAAGATCTTCTGCAAGTCACATCACCGCTGTTATTCCTTATTTCGGCTACGCACGCCAGGATAAAAAAGTTATTCCCCGTGTTCCCATAAGTGCTAAAATGGTGGCAGATCTTATCACTAACACCGGGGCTAACCGGCTTATTACATTAGATCTTCATGCCGGTCAGATACAAGGTTTTTTCAATATACCGGTGGATAACCTCTATGCTGCACCAGTTATTCTTGACTATATAAAATCAAATTTTTTCGGGGGAGACGATTTGGTGGTTGTATCACCAGATGCTGGTGGCGTTGAAAGGGCGAGAGCGTTTGCCAAACGTCTTAATGCAACGCTTGCTATTGTGGATAAACGTAGAAGCTCTCCCAACCAGGCGAAGGCTATGGCCATTATCGGGGATGTTCAAGACAAGGTGGTTATTATCCTTGATGATATGGTTGATACAGCAGGCACATTGACTGAGGCTGCCGGTATAATTAAGGCAAAAGGAGCAAAGTCTGTTCATGCTTGTTGCACCCATGCGGTACTTTCGGGACCTGCTGTTGAAAGAATTGAGAAATCGTCATTGGAAACACTTATGGTTACAGATACTATTCCTTTAACGGAAAGAGCCTTGGCATGCTCTAAAATCAAGCTACTTTCTATCTCAAAACTTGTGGGTGAAGCTATTATCAGAAGTTATAGAGGTGACTCTGTAAACTCTCTTTTCGTATAAAATATAAAGCATTTTTAGTGCTGAATTGAAATACAGCACATGGAGGATATTAATTTGGAACTTATTGATTTAAAAGCTGAAATAAGAGAGGGAGTTGGTAAAACAGTTTCCCGTGCTTTAAGAAAAAATGATTCAATTCCGGCTGTTCTTTATGGACCCGATATGAAGTCTGTAAAACTTTCTGTTGCAACCTACGACTTCTCTGAGATAATCAGAAAAAATGGCTCTACAGGTCTTTTTTTGAATCTTGCTGTTACAGGAGATTCAAAGCCATCACGAACAGTACTTCTTAAAGATTATCAGACAGATGTATTTAGATTAAAATATCTTCACGCAGATTTTCAGGAAGTCGATATCAATGTGAAGGTATCTGTTATGGTGCCTGTAGACACAAAAGGCATAGCTCCCGGTATCAAGGCCGGAGGACTTCTTCAGATTATCCGCAGAGAACTTGAGCTTGTGTGTCGTCCGGTTGATGTGCCTGAATCCGTTTGTATAGATGTTTCAGGTCTTGAGATTGGTGATGCCATTCATGTTAAAGATATTGATCTTGGTGCCGATATCCATATTCCTCATGAAGTAAACTTTACGGTAATCACATTAGTGCCTCCATCTGGTTCGAAAGTGTCGGCTGCAGAAGCTGTCAATGATGGCACAGAATAAAATGATATTTATATAAAAAAATGGCAGACAGTCAGATTTATATGATAGCGGGTCTGGGAAATCCTGGAAAGGAATATTCCCAGACCCGTCATAATATAGGCTTCATTGTTGTAGAAGAGCTTGCTCGAAGATATTCCCTCGCCTTTAGTCACTCCCGATTTGATGCTGATGTTATAAAGGGCGTCATTGAAGGAAAGCAGACCATTCTTGTCAAACCTCAATCCTACATGAACAGGAGCGGTTATCCTGTTCAAAAGATCTCCTCATATTTCAAAGTTGAAACAGATAACATTATTATTGTGCATGATGATCTTGATTTGCCTTTTGGACGTATAATGCTCGTAAAGGACAGAGGGCATGGTGGGCATAATGGTGTTCGTTCCATTATAGATGTCTTTT